>CAYTVW010000007.1:0-17547 GCA_964441865.1 uncultured Acidimicrobiaceae bacterium | reverse complement strand
TGACGTCCCCGTAGTCCTCAAAAGCATCAAGCCCGTGGTGACCTCGGATCAGGTGGTGATTTCGATCGCTGCGGGAGTCTCATTGTCTTTAATGGAAGAGGTGCTCCCGGGAATCCCGCTGGTTCGGGCAATGCCCAATACTCCAGCTCTAGTTCAAGCCGGGGCAACGGGGATGGCTTTAGGAGAAGGGATCACCACTGCCCAGGCTGCTGTGGCACAAAGAGTCCTTGAGGCCGTTGGGTTGGTGGAAGTGGTCGAAGAGGCTCTTCTGGATGTAGTGACCGCTGTCTCTGGGAGCGGACCAGCCTATGTGTTCCTTTTGGCCGAAGCGATCATCGATTCGGCCGAAAAGGCAGGACTTGATCGGGACGTGGCTTCCTCTCTTGTCTGTCAGACGATGATGGGGGCAGGGCGTCTTTTGCGGGAGAGTGGGAATTCTGCAGCCGAGTTGAGAGAGAAGGTCACTTCTCCCGGAGGTACTACTGCCGCGGCTATTGGAGTCTTTGAGGAACACGGATTCCGGGGTTTGGTTGAACAAGCGGTCGAGGCGGCCGCGAACCGATGCAGAGAACTGGGGAGACAATGAAGAAAGTCGAATTCGAGTTGTTGGATCAAGACGGGAATCTGTTTTCGACCAAGGAGATGTTGGGTAAGAGGTGGATCCTCTTCTTCTATCCGGCTGCACTCACTCCTGGATGTGTGATCGAAGCGGGGAGCTTCCGCGACGAATACCAACAGTTCAGCAAAGCTGGTTATGAGATTGTTGGGATCAGCCCGGATCCACCGAAAGCCAACGCAAAGTTCCGAGAGGTCGAGAACCTGCCCTTCCGTCTGCTTTCAGATGAGGAACACGAGATCGCTTCCCGTTTGGGGGCTTGGGGTGTGAAGTCGAGTTTTGGCCGACAATACGAGGGGCTGATTCGTTCTACCTTTGTGATCGATGAGAAGGGCGAGATCGAGAGGGAATACAGGAATGTTCGCGCCAAAGAACACGTTGGTGTATTGGAAGGAGACCTAGGACTGTGACAAGGCCGCGTCTACCACGGCCATGATCGGTTAGTCGTTTCCCCCGTATCCAAAATGGCCGGAATCTTCCTAGACCAGGTGGCGGGGAGACCGAATCTTCCACAATCAACGGCAGGTACTCGAAATCGTTTTGTCAAGAAACGCTGAAGAATGGCGTGACGTTGCGTTGGAGACTCGCTAACTTCGGAACATGACTCATCCAATGGTCGATATCGCACAGCAACTTTCTGTTGGATTGCTGTTCCCTGCTTCGCTCGATGTTGACGCTGCTCCTTTGGTTCCGAAAACACATTTGGATCGGTTGGCCGAGTTCGGGTTATACGGGATCGAAGCCATCGATATCGAACCGGAGGAACGGCAACTGGTAACGGAAGTCCTCGCATCTGGGTGTTTGAGTACAACCTTTGTGTGGATCCAACATCACCGTGCGCTCCGGTGGATTCTCGATTCCGCTGATCCCCGTGTTAGGGAACGCTGGCTGGATCTCCTCTACTCGGGCCAAACCAAAGCGGGACTGGCTCTCGGCGGGGTTAGGCCCCCGGTGCCTTCACTGATCGCTCAGAGAGTGTCTGGAGGATGGGTTCTGGACGGGAGCGTCCCATGGGTTACCGGTTGGGGGCTTATCGACGTGTTGTTCATTGGAGCAGTAGCGGAAGGCGATAGCCAGGTCTGGGCGATGATTGACCCGAATTCGGGGAGCGGAATCCAAGCCTCGCCCTTAAGGCTGGTTGCCGCCAATTCTTCGGGGACAGTCCGTCTTGCCCTCGAACGCCACTTCGTCCCAGAAGAACGTGTGGTGGGCCTTACTGGAGATGTCCCGCCCTCCGAGCTCGATAACGGAAGGGGAGCAGGCTCGTTAGCCCTCGGTGTTGCTCGGAGAGCGTGCAACTTGATGGGGCCAAGCCGACTTGACGAAGAATTGGAGCAAGTCAGACGAAGTCTGGACGGAGCCGGAGAAGAAGGGATGTCCGCCGCCCGGGCCGCGGCTTCCGAACTCGCGGTTCGGGCATCATCTCGGCTCTTGGCCCATGTCGGGAGTCGAGGGATCTTGTCGACGTCTCACGCCCAGATGCTTGTACGGGAAGCGGCGTTCACTTCGGTATTTGCCACCAGACCCCCGATCCGAACGGAGCTTCTCAAGTTGCTTGAACGCTAACCGCGGACAAAGAGGTTCAGGACGACGGTATCGTCAATCAACAAATGCGTATTGGATTCCAGGGCGAAGCCCTTTCATATTCTGACCAGGCGAGCTTGGAGCTGTTCCCCGACGACGAGCGAATCGGGTATGAGACTTTCGTTGCCGCTTTTGACGCGCTCAGAAACGGGGAAGTTGATCGACTGGTGGTTCCTATCGAAAACAGCACCACGGGGAGTGTCCTGCCGGTGCTGGACCGGCTTCTGCCAGGACGTGTTCACATTGTCGCCGAACACCTAGTTGAGGTTCGCCATTGTCTGTTGGGTGTGCCTGGGGCGACCCTCGAAGGGATAGTCGAAGTCCATTCTCATCCCGAAGCCCTATCGCAGGCTGAGGCGATCATTGCCCATTGGGGGTGGCGGCCGGTCCCGGAGCACGACACTGCCGGTGCGGTTCGACTGATTGCTGAGAGGAGCGATGTCTCGGCCGCGGCTCTTGGACCTCAGAGGGCGGCAGAGCCGAACGGCCTAATCGTCCTGGAAAAAGATGTCGTAGACCGCGATCACAACACCACGCGGTTTGTCGTGTTGGAGATTGGCGAAGAAGACGTCCCTGAGGACGCCGACAAGACCTCAGTGGTGTTCACCACTCGACACCAGCCGGGAGCATTGGCCTTGGCCCTGACTGAACTCGGCCTGAGGGGTGCCAACCTGACTCGGATCGAGTCGCGTCCTTCAGACAAGGCATGGCAGTATCGGTTCTTCGTTGACCTGACTCATCCGCCGGGCTCTGCGGGACGTTCTTCAGTTCTAGAGCCACCGTTGGCGACAGTCGGAGAGATGCTCGTCTTAGGGACCTACAAGTCGGCCAGGTGAGCTAACGCGTTCTGCCCCTGGAGGATGGTCCTTGTCAGATCAGCCAGTTCGGTGACCATTTGGGGGATCGGCTCGGGGCCGGTGGTCTTGGGCGCTCGTTGGATGACGGCGGCCGGTTCAAGGCCCGTGGCGGCCCTGACGTTGCGGACCGAGACCTCTCGATCAGCGTTGTCTACTCGGTTGAGGACGATTAGTGGTGGCGGTCCCGTCCAGGTGGCGAGAGCTCGGCCGGTTCTGAGTAGGGACATGGGTGTTCCATCGGTTACCACGACGACAAACTCGGGCGTGAGCGATCTTGGGACAGTCAAGCCGCAGTCTGCCACCGTGGTCTGGGTCGCTCGGCAGGTTTCCACCAAACGGATTGAGAGGGAATCAGAAAGGCTTCCCAAACCGGGCGGAAGAGTCAATACTTCTATCGGGCCAACTCGGGCTCTCCGCGGACGATCGGATGGGGGGAGACCCAGCCTGAGTCCCAGCGAAGGGGCTTGTGGGTCAAGGTCAACCAATATTGCCGAGAGGCTCCAGGCAAGGGCGAGCGATACTTCAGTGGTCCCTGGAGCACCCCTAGCCCCGGTAACAGCAACTAAGGGAGGGAATCCTCCGGAGGTTGGCCGTCTGAGCGAGAGGACGCTTGAGACGAGTTGAGCCGGCGGCGTTGAGCTAGGGAGGACTGCATCGCACCCCCCAGCGAGGAGAATCCGACGGGCGGGCTCATCGGAAGCGATCCCCACGACGATCCGTCCTCCTCCGCGCCATCTCCGAATGAGCGGCGGAATTACCCACGGAGTCTCACCTCCGACAACCACAACGTCTCCCGAGTACGCATACTGTTCTACTTCGCTTGCGCTGGTACAGCGCCGCGGGATTCGGATCAAAGCGGAAGATCTGGCGAAGGCGACCAGGGCAGGTTCCCAAGATGAAGGCGATATGACAGTCACTAGCGTTGGTCTCATGGGCTGGTCACCATCACTATCTCTTTGAAGGGAATCAGAGATATCCCGGACTCGGATTCGATGGCGATGTGGTCGGCGGCGATCGAAAGTAGACCCCGGGCTCGTCCGTTCCTGGTCACGACCTCCGCGGAAGACTCGCAGTCCTCGAGTTCGATGAGTCGGTCTCGGAGAAGGTTTCCGCGTCGCGCCGCCACGGCGGCTGCCTGCTGTTCGGCTTCGAGGATTGTGTCGAGTCTGGTTTGGATTGTCTCGTCGATCTTCAAAAGGTCGGGGTTGTTAATCATATCGAACATTAGCGATAGTGGACGATAGTTAACAAGCTCCATGTCGGCTAGGTGTAGGCATCATCACAGCTGCGATTTTTTTCGCGAGGCACCACAATCTGATCAGACCCGATAGCATCGACGGCGTGGAGCGGGTTTCAATACCTATTGACAGAGATTGGCTCAAATCAGAGGAGATCGCCGATTACATGGGGGTGTCGCGTTATGTCGTCACTGCGATCCTGCGGTCAGGCGACCTACCAGCGGTGAAAATGGGGAGAGAATGGAGAGTGGCCAAACGAGACTTCGAGGACTGGGTGAATGCGCAGCGGGGAGCTCCCCCGGCATGACAACTTCTCCTTCTCCCTCACCCACTCAGAAACAAGAAACCGAACGCGACAGATCCTGGACAGTCGTGCTGTGGAACGATCCAGTGAACCTGGTGACCTACGTTATTTGGGTCCTTCGAAGGGTGTTCGGCTACACAGAGACTGTGGCCACCCAGATCACGATGGAAGCCCACAATGAGGGGCGGGCGGCCGTCATGTCGGGGCCTTTGGAGAAGGCTGAGATCGAATGCTACCGGTTGCATAGATACGGCCTATGGGCAAGTCTGGAACACTGAGATGGAGATAATCCCTGTCGAGAGGGTTTCTGACGGGATAGCGATTCGTCTACCGGAATCGGTGGTTGAGACTCTCCAGACGGTACCTGAGTTGCTCGAGTCCGTTGACCGCGACGAACCAGCGGGGAGACGCCTTGCCGCTTCTGTATATCTTGACGATCCAATTGCTGATCTCGAGTGGTGGAGCCTGATGGAAGATGAGGTGACCGCTTCTCGGAACGCCGACCGATCGGCGTTCATTGAAGTGATGGCATCGGCGGCAAGAGGGGTGGTTGCCTCGGTAGACGAAGCCGAAGCGATTCTCCGAGTCCTTGCTGAAGCCCGGCTTGTATTGGCTGCTCGGATCGGATTGCAGAGAGAGGAAGATCTCGATTCTCTCGAGGGCCCCGCCAAAGACGCGATGTCGATGCTCGCCGTTCTCCAAGAGCTTCTGATCGGAGTACTAGATCCTTGAGGCTTCTAATCGAATCAATCGCCAACGGTGGGGCGGGAGTGGCGCGCCATGAGGGAAAAGTTGTCTTCGTCGAAGGCGGTCTGGTAGGCGACGTGGTCGAGGCCGTGACCATTGAGGACAAGGGGCGTTTCGAGAAGGCGGCTATCACGGAGGTGTTGGAGCGCTCGCCGTCTCGAATTGAGCCGCCTTGTCCACTATTTGGGATATGCGGGGGCTGCATGTGGCAACACGCGGCCTATCCGGATCAGCTGGAATGGAAGAGACAGATTCTCGTCGAGCAGATCCATCGAATTGGGCGGTTGGAGCCAGTGGTACGACCTGTGATTGCCCCTGGTGAACCGTATGGATATCGGAATCGAATGGACTTTTCCGTGGTGGATGGGAAACCGGTGTTAAGAAAAAGGGGCTCGCATTCGAGTGTGGTCGTCGAGAGGTGTCTTCTCCTTGATAGTGCCCTGATCGGATTGACAGCTGATGCTGACTCGCTTCAGGGGTCAGAGTTCACACTGCGGGCCGGAATCGGTACGGGAGAGGTGGCAGCCATAGGGGCAGGGCGGCATCCTTCTATTTCGATTGAATCTCCCGCCACAGCCGTGATCCACGAGAGAGTTGGGGACAAGACTTTCCAGATTTCGGGGCGCGCCTTTTTCCAGGTCAACACTTGGGGAGCGGAGGTTTTGGTCCGACTAGTCAAAGAGGCGGCAGGACTCTCTGAGAAATCGCATCTAGTTGATATGTACGCGGGCGGAGGGCTGTTCGCGGCCACAGTGGGCTCGGAAGCGGGTCGGGTGACAGCGGTCGAATGGAACTGTCGAGCGATCGCGGATCTCTCAGTCAACGCGCCCGGTGTTCACCGAATCGATGTTCCAGTTGAGAGTTCGTTTCCCGAGATCAAGGTTCCGGCAGATGTGGTTGTTGTTGATCCTCCAAGAGTCGGATTAGGGCGAAAGGTGGTTGAAGGGATACTCGGGCTGTCACCGGAGACGGTGATATATGTGAGTTGCGATCCAGGATCATTCGCTCGCGACGCTCGACTCCTCGCTGAAGGCGGGCTAGACCTCGATTCGGTTCAACCGGTCGACATGTTCCCCCAGACGCCGCACATCGAAGTGGTCGGAGTCTTCAAGCCTCGAGTGTGAACGATTTCATGGCCTGGAAATTCGACCGCACGCTTTGGAAGAACCTCGAAATGGGCCTTCTGGATGAGTGGTGAAGAGTCGGTATGAACTGATTTCACGGAGTCTTCGCAGAATTCGGAGTGAAGAGATGGCGAGAGTCAAATATGAATCAACCGCACTCGTCTTCGATTGGGGTGGTCCGGGTTTCTAGCAGCGCTGGCGGTGTTCGAGGATCAGCTTGGGAGGGATCCGAGTGCATTCCAGGGAGACATCGATCTCGAAAAGAATCGAGCAGGGGGCGGACGTGAACCTTGGCCGAATCGGCGACTGTGTGCAACCGCCCCAATAGCTCGCTCCGATTACTCTCCGGTGAGTGAATGTAACGCGCAGACAGTGGTTGACAGTGGCGTCAGTCATGGTTGGGCTTCTTGTTCCTGCCCTTCCTTGCGGCGCCGGTTTCCCAGTTGACCGGCCGACTCTTGTTGTAGTGCAATCGGGAGGCATGACTCCAGAAACCCAAGCTGCCCTCATGAACGCAGCGGAGGTCACTTCAGGAGAGATCACCTTTATCCACACTGGCTCGATGCGCTTAATGAGTGTGTTTAGTGAAGGGAGGCCTCTACAGATCCCGCCGTCGGGCTTTGGCTATCCAATGGCCGTTCAAGCTGTTGAGTCGGACCTGCCCGGGATCCCCACCCGAATCCAGGGGGCTTTCGACCAAAACCAGGTGGTGATGTCAGAGAAATCCGCCCGTCTGAGAGGAGCCGGAATTGGCGACGTCCTGATGTTGGAGGGGTGGGACGGAGAAGTACTCCCTTTCGTAATCGGTGCCATTGTCCCTGACACAGAGATCAACTGGTATGAGATCGTGATCTCTTCTGAGCAGGCACAGGCGCTCGGCATGTCGAGACCTTCATCCGCTCGGATATGGAATGCCGACATGTCGAAGCTGAGGACGCTCCTCGACTACATGCTCCCCAACCAGCCGATCAGGGTCTACCGGTCTGGAGAACGGATTTCCACGTCGGATTCAGTACTCCCGACTGTCTTGGTGAAAGAAGTGTTCGGAGAGTTTTCGTTCAGACCATCTGCAGGTCGGTCCGTGGATGTCGACCAGAACTGGTACCGGGCAAGCATCGTCACCGTTGAGTTCCCCGAGCTGGGCAGGTTCAAGTGTCATCGGCTTGTGGTTCCTTATCTGAGGAGTGCCCTCAATGAGATCACACAAGCAGGACTGATTGGGGAAATCAGCTACAGAGATTTCCAGATGGCCGGAGGCTGTTACAACGCTCGCCTGATGGCAGGCGGAGAGAACGGATACATTCTGTCTCGTCACAGCTGGGGTACGGCGGTCGACATCAATCCTTCGACGAATCGCTACGGAAAGCCGGCCACTCTGAACCCACTCGTAGGTGAGATCATGCGTAAGTGGGGATTCGCTTGGGGAGCGACTTGGACAGTCCCCGACGGGATGCACTTCGAATGGACTCACTACCCGAACGCCGACGTTGGCGAATTCTGGTCGGATGCCGAGATCCGGACTACCGATTCCGGATTCGAGGTGTACGATCGAAACGGAAGCAGTGGATCGGAGTGAAGATCCACCGTCGAGCTAAGGAGTGGGTATGAGCCGACGTTCCGAAGTCCCTCATCCGATAGAGGAGCTCTCCGATCTCAGGAGTCCCGAAGGATGCCTGATAACGCTCTATCTGGAGCATCGAAGCCAAGGGATTGAGGCGACGACCTCCGATCTTCTGAAACCAATCCGACAAGAAGCGGAGAGACTGTCGGACCGAAAGGCAATTCTCTCGATTCGTTCGGATGTTGAGAGAATCAGCGAAGCGGTCAAATCCTTACGAGCCGATCCGGCCCCCGCCCATGTTTTCTTCGCGTCTCATGTCAACGGTGTCTTCCGGAGGTATCCCCTGGCCGAACCAGTCGGTTCACAGTCTGGAATCGGCAGGAGGCCTTTCTTGAGGCCTTTGAGAGCGATGACTCCGCTTTGCCGAACCGCTGTGGCGGTTGTCGAGCGCGCCTCGGGGAGGTTGTATCTCGTTGTTGGATCCGAGGTCTCTGAGGTGGGAGTCTTCGAGTCGGAGATTGGGAAGTCGAATTGGGGCGGTTTTCGAGGTTACGAAGAACACCGGGTGAGGCAAGCTACAGACCAGGCGATTTCCAGGATGATGAAGGAGATTTCGGATCGGATGTTGGCTCTTCACCAAGAAATCCCCTTGGATCTGGTTGTGTTGAGTGGGCACTCGGAGTCGATAGAGGCGATGGTTCCCTATATGCATTCATATCTGAAGGAGGTACCACGAAAGTCGTTTGTGTCTGATCCTCACACTCTGTCTTTGGCCGAGGTCCGCGATCATGCTCGCGCTGCTGTCGCCGAGCTGAAACGAGAGAGGGATCAGGAACTTGTCGAGGCGCTCTTTTCGGGGATTGCGCAAGGTGTCCCCGGGGCTCAGGGGGTTGCCGAGGTTCTGAGGGCAGTGAACGCTCGCGCGGTCGACCACCTTCTAATCGAGCGAGATTTCACAAGCCCCGGGAATCTTTGTCCAGGATGTGGACTGTTGGAGTTCGCGGAGGAAAAGTGTCCCCTGTGCGACGTCGACATGGACGAGATCTCGGACATTCTTGATGTAGCCGCCGAAGAGATCGTGGCGGCGGGTGGCGCCGTTGATCAGGTTGGGAAAGGGTCGAAGTTGGATCCCTTTGGTGCGGTGGCGGCGTTGAGATTCCCTATGTGAGTCGTTGAGTTCGTGAAAGTCCGTCTAGTCTCGCGCTGCTCATGATCGCCGCACTCATTCTCGCTGCCGGGCCTTCGTCCCGGCTCGGTAGGCCTAAACAAGTCGAGCCTTGGGGCGACACGGCCTTGTTGGGGAGGGTGGTCAAGGAGATGGCGGAGACTCCCGTCGACGAGGTTTGGGTGGTTTTGGGTGCCAACATGGATGCTGTCCTCGAAGCTGTGGACCTGAGCGATTTTGGTTTGGTCGAGAATCCCGAATGGTCTGAGGGGATTGCGTCATCTTTGAGGGTGGGCTTGGACGCGATCAACCGGATGTCGAAATCCGAATGGGCCCTTCTGGTGATGGGAGACCAACCGGGGGTCGGTCCTGAGGTGGTTACTGCTCTCATTGAGCATTCCCGACGGACTCGGAGCACCGTGATAATTCCGAAATACCGATACGCCACTGGTACTCCCGTTCTGGTAGCGCGTTCATTGTGGCCTCGCCTGATGTCCATGGAGGGTGACGGTGATCCGGAGCAGCTTTTTGCGGCCCATCCAGAGTGGATCGACGAAGTCTGGTTTGAAGACCTTGCTCCTCGAGATGTGAACACTGAACTCGATGTTCAAGAACTTCGACCAAGGAGATGAGTCGCGATCTGCCACGATCGCCGACCGCTTGCTAGTCCCGGATTAGCTGAGAAAAGGAGACACTCGGGATGGCTACGATCGGCGAGGTCGGGGGTATCGGTGACAAGTATTCGCGTCAACTTAGGAAGGCGGGAGTGCGAACCAGTGAGGGTCTCCTGAAGGTAGCGGCGCTGCGGAAAGGCCGGGCTCAACTTGGCGATAAGATCGGCGCAACTCCCGAGAAGGTCCTCGAATGGGTGAACCGTGCTGACCTAATGAGGGTGAAGGGCATCGGGTCTGAATACTCTGATCTCCTCGAATGCTGCGGTGTCGACACGGTGAAGGAATTGAAGCTCCGCAATCCGAAGGCCTTGACGGCGGCAATGGCAGAACTCAACGAGAAGAAGCGCCTAGTGAGACGGCTTCCGACCGAGGCAATGGTGGCGGCCTGGATTGAGGCCGCCAAGTCATTGCCTCCAATCGTCAAGTATTGATTTGACCCGGATTATCCGGGGGTTCTTTCAGACTTCTGGTCCAGCTGTCTCCGATACCGAGGTCGGGGCAGGAAGAACAGTCTCTGGCTTCTTCGCCGCTGGCTTCTTGGCCGCTGGCTTCTTGGCCGCTGGCTTCTTGGCCGCTGGCTTCTTGGCCTCTGGTTCCTTGTCCTTGTCGTCTGATTGAACACCGCTCTTCAGGTTGGAGATGAGCTCTTCTATCTGATCGCGAACCTTGGATATTTGAGCTTTGGCCTGCTCAAGATCGATCTTGGATATCGCTTCCTCACCCGTCTCGGCAAACTTCTCTACTACCTTCTCGCCTTCGGCGGCCCAAGTCTTCAGTGTCTTCTCGGCGGAAGAGCTCAGCTTCCCGGTCTTTGAGGAGAGGACCTTGAGAGCGGCGTCGAGCTTCTCTTGTGCTGCCTTGAGGGCAACGATCGGGGCGCCAACGGCGGCATAGCCAATAGTCTTTGGCTTCATTCTTTTGCTCCTTGTCTGTGGGCAGATTCGACGATCAAAGATCGGTAGAGATCCGCCATTATCTTCTTCTGTTGGGCCGAAAGCTGCTTGTCCGCCTCAATTGCGTCGATCACTGTTGCAGCGTTGGGTCCTTCTTCTATCAGGCCGGCACGGTGATACAGCGAAGTTGCGGAGATTTCCAGGGCTCTCGACAGCTTTTTGAGGATTTCGGCGGAGGGCTTGCGGAGCCCTCTTTCTATCTGGCTCAAATATGGGTTCGAAACCCCGGCTTTGTCAGCGAGACGACGAAGGGTCATCCCCGCTCGCTCGCGCTGGTCTCGGATGAAGTCCCCAACATGGCGAGAGATGTCGAGGTCGACTTTCACATTGGGGATACCCAGGTTGTCGAGATCTTGGAGGGCTTCGGCGCTGGCGAGGTCTTCTTGGGGATGCTTGCCAGTAGTCATAGCAGCACATATTAATGCAAGCAGTCCAAGGGTGCAAGCAAATGCAAGCATAGGGTTTGCTGGATCGGATTCAGCGGGGTGAGGAAGACCTCAAGCGACGGGACCGGAACCGATGAGATTGCCGATCGTATAAGCGATGACACCCCCGACTGAGGCGATAGTCAGGTTCTCGAACCCAGCCAGAATCCGGCTTTTCCTCGTGACGATCCCTTTAGTCAAACCGACAGCGAAAAGTCCGATCGCCGAGAATGAGGCGGCCCAAGTCAGAGCGACAGTGGTCGACTCGGTCAGCATGAAAGGGATCACTGACGGAGCTGAACCCAAGAGAAAGAGGATTCCCGAGTAGGTCATCGCCAGATAAGGTGAGCGCCGTTCAGAGTCGACCGCCCCGAATTCGAGGGCCTTCATTGTGTTCAAAAGGACTTCGTCTGATTCGGAGAAAGCGCCAATTGCTCTCGTCAGGGACTCACCCTCCAAACCCAGGTCTCCAAACATCTCCTCGAGTTGTTGAATCTCGGCATCCCGGAAATACTTGATGTGTTCACGCTCAAGTCTCAGTTCGGCTTCGAGGACATCATCCTGCGATTTGGTGGCAAGATACTCTCCGGCCGCCATAGAAATCGCGCCCGCGACGGCTCCAGCTACTCCCGTCAAAAGAACCTGTTTGGAGTCGAGGCCCCCACCTACCACACCAGCCACCAAGAGCAGCATCGAGACCAAACCATCATTCACTCCGAGGATGATGTCGCGCCAATACTGTCGAGTGTTTCCGATGTGAGGTATGTACTCGCCGTGGGCATCCATCGTTCCGATTCTAGAGTCAGAGATCCTCACAAACGTGTCGTGATTTGTCGGACCTATCATCAGGGCATCAAATAGACGGAAGAGAAATGATCATTGTTTTGAAACCTGAAGCAGGAGATGCCGAGATCAATGAGGTTGTCAAGCGCCTCAAGGAAGTGGGATGCGATGCTCACGTTTCCAAAGGGCAATACCAGACAGTGATTGGCGCTGTTGGAGATAGAGACCTCATACAAGAGATTCCTTGGAGCGTGGTCCCCGGAGTAGAACGGGCGGTACCGGTATTGAAGCCCTACAAGTTCGTGTCAAGAGACTTCCAGCCGGAGAACACCGTGATCGATATTCGAGGCGTGAAAGTGGGTTCGCCCGATCTCTTCGTGATCAATGCCGGTCCCTGCGCCGTCGAATCGCGCGATCAATTGTTCCGCACAATCGAGATAGTGAAGGCGGCTGGCGCAACGATTATGCGTGGCGATGCCTTCAAGCCGCGGACCTCGCCGTATGCGTTCCAGGGGTTGGGCGAGGAGGCTCTCCAATACCTGGCCGAGGCCAGAGAAGAATTCGACATGCCTTTCGTGGCGGAGGTTCTGGACCCGCGTGACGTAGCCCTGGTTGCCCAGTATGCGGACATCCTCAGAATCGGGACTCGGAATATGGCCAACTTCACTCTCCTCCAAGAGGTCGGCCGACAGCCCAAACCCGTTCAACTCAAGCGAGGGTTCACCGCCACTATCGAAGAATGGCTCAATGCTGCCGAGTACATCTTCAAGGAGGGGAACCATCAGATAATCATGGTTGAGCGCGGTATTCGAACCTTCGGCAACGAGTCTCGAAACACTCTTGATGTGACCGCGATCCCGATCCTGAAGCGACTGTCGCATCTTCCGGTGATTGTCGACCCGTCGCATTCCGGTGGGCATCCGTACTTGGTGAAGTCGCTGTCGCTTGCCGGGTTGGGAGCTGCCGCCGATGGAATACTCGTTGACGTGCATCCGAACCCAGGTGAGGCGCTTTGTGACGGGCCCCAGGCCCTGATCCCAGAGCAGTTCGAAGACATGATGATCACTGTTCGGGCTGTGGCTGCTGCCCTTGGCAGGAAATGTTGAACTGATGCGTCAAGCTGCCGTTCTGGGTACCGGCTTGATCGGGACATCGATCGGAATCGGTCTACGCGCCGCAGGATGGCATGTGAAGGCCTGGGATCCTGCGAGCGATGTGCTGGAGCAGGCGTTGACCATGGGGAGTTGTGATACCGCGTCGCCCAGCCAGGAAGAGGCCATGAAAGACTCTGATCTGGTATTCCTCTGCGGTCCAGTTCGAGCGATCATCGACACTCTCGGGAGCCTCGAAACCACGGTTTTGATCACCGATGTCGCTGGAGTGAAAGCGCCAGTAGTTGAGGCTGGCCGTCACCTGAGTGGTTTCGTGGGCGGTCATCCCATGGCGGGACGCGAACTGTCCGGCCCCGAAGGAGCCACCGGTTCTCTATTCCGTGGCGCCAGTTGGGTCCTGACTCCCGACAATCCGGACGCTCCGGCGGTCTCGGAGATTTCGAAGGTGATCGAATCGCTCGGAGCCATCCCCGTTATCACGGACGCGGTTAGCCACGACCGGGGAGTCGCATCGGCAAGCCATCTTCCTCACCTCACGGCGGTTGCCCTAGTAGAGGCACTGGAGGCTGATCATGAAGCCCTGGGGCTAGCAGCAGGTGGATTCCGGGATCTCACTCGAGTAGCGCTTTCGGATCCGGGATGGTGGGTGGATGTGTTGATTGCCAACCGGGCCCAGGTGGGACCGGCCATTCGGAGGCTCGTCACCGAGCTCCTCGGTCTCGCTTCAGTGGTCGAGTCTTCTGACGCAGAAGCCTTGGTTCGACACCTGATCAAAGCGAGGAACGTCCGTTCGGGGATGGCAGCACCGGTTAGTGGTGTCTCGCTAATTCTGGAAGACCAACCAGGCGAGATGGCGAGGGTTGGGCACTCTCTCTCCGAATCTGGCGTCGATCTGAGAGACCTTCAGCTTCGACACTCCCAGCATGGAGGCGGAGGCGTCTTGACTCTCTCGGTCAGATCGAGTGAGGTCGAGAAACTCAGGGGAGCGCTAATCCAAGACGGTTTTCGTCTGATCGACCCTCTCTGAAGCCGCGGAGAGGGCTTCTCGGTGGCAGACTTCCGATATGAGCCTATTTGGACCGGTGGCATTGTTGGGGGGAGGAGAATTCCTTCCAACGATGATGACTCTCGACCGGCTGCTTCTGGAGGGGCGTCCTCGGCAAGTGGTGCATCTCCCGACGGCCGCTGGGACGGAAGGAGAGGCCCGTCTTCGGTATTGGGAGAATCTGGCGGCGAAACACTTCACCTCGTTCGGGATCAGGATCGACACACTCCCTGTGATCGACCGTGAGTCAGCCGAATCAAGCGAACTAGCAGAACGTGTCTTGGGAGCGGGAATCGTGTACCTCTCGGACGGGAACCCCGAATACCTGGTCCACGTTCTATCCGGCTCAAGAGTGTGGCAGGGGATATTGGATGCGTGGGCTTCCGGTGCGGCTCTGGCTGGGAGTTCGGCCGGAGCAATGGCTCTGGCTGAGCGGATCCCTGGGGTTCGGATCGAAGATCCATCTGGACTCTGTGTGGTTCCGGGTGTCTCAGTGATCCCTCGTTTTGAGCGGTACAACAAGCGGTTCAAGGCCACCCTGAAGAAGGCCGATTCGGGTGTGGTATTCCTTGGAATCGACGAGGACACCGCGATCCACAATCTCGGCGGCCAATGGAAAGTCTATGGAACAGGTCTTGTTCACGTCATCGCCAAAGGGCGGAGGGAACGTATTCCGGCGGGCGAGCCAGTGAGCTTCTGAGGACCGCGTGGGGGTTAAGGGAACGGGATTCGTGGTGTCAGCCTTGGATCAGCGATCACTCTTGATTGCATAAGGTCCCTATTGGCGGCTCGCGAGAGGGTTCGGGCGGTTAGCGTTTCTACGATGCGAATTGTCCTTGCGTCTACCTCGCCTCGACGGGCTGACCTGCTTCGTTCGGTGGGTCTTACCTTCGATGTCGTTGACCCTCAGGTCGACGAGTCGCGTTTTCCTGAAGAAGAACCGGAGAAGTATGTGGTTCGTCTCGCGCGGGCCAAAGCCGAATCGGTTGCCGAACCCGGTTGTGTGACTATTGCTGCTGATACCACTGTGGTTTTCAGGGGACAGATCCTCGGGAAGCCATCCCATCTGGAGGAGGCACGGGGGATGCTGCGACGGATCTCTGGTGAGGTTCATACGGTGTACACCGGGGTGGCGGTAGCGGGGTTCGACGAGTCGACACTGCGCATAGAAGCCGATGTTGACAGAGCGCTCGTATCGATGATTGAACTCACCCCTGCCGAAATCGCGGCGTATGCCGAGACGGGTGAGCCGATGGACAAGGCAGGTGGTTACGCGCTTCAGGGTTTGGGAGGGGTCTTCATCGATCGGATTGAAGGGAGCCCGTCGAATGTGGTTGGTCTCCCACTTCACGTGACAGCCAGGTTGTTGAGGGCCTTTGGGATCGAGGTTCCACCGCGGATCAAAGAGTGACCGTGTCCGATCTGAGATCGTTGGCATCTTGGCGACGCTAAGTTGGCGAGATACCTAGTCCGAGGAAACTGATGCCGACACCCCACATTTCCGCCGAAAAGGGAGCCTTCGCGGAGACTGTCCTGTTACCGGGCGATCCGCTTCGAGCCAAGAGAATCGCTGAAGGGTTCTTGGAAAACCCCGTCCAGGTCACTGGAGTCCGGAATATGTTGGGGTTCACTGGTGCCTACCGAGGAATGCGCGTCTCTGTGATGGGGACGGGGATGGGAATTCCGTCGGCCTCCATTTATGTAACCGAGCTGATCAGCGAATACGGAGTGAGACGCCTTGTTCGCGTCGGGACGTGTGGAGGTATTTCCGCGGACATTCATGTCAGGGATGTGTTGATCGCGACCGGTGCCTGCACTGATTCCGGTGTTAATCGGTCTCGTTATGGGGGATGGGATTTCTGTGCGGTTGCCGATTTCGACTTGGCCAGGAAGGCGGTGGAGGCGGCTGAGCGTGTCGGGGCTTCGGTCCGGACTGGGCTGGTCCATTCTGCCGACCTCTTCTACAACCCGAATCCCGAAGCCTTCGAGATCATGTCTCGCATGGGAGTGTTGGCGGTAGAGATGGAGGCAGCTGGTCTTTACGGGATCGCCGCAGAGAAGGGGGCGCAAGCCTTGGCAATTTGCACGGTCTCGGATCATGTCAAGACCGGGGAATCGACTAGCTCCGACCAACGCGAAGAAAGCTTTGGCGAGATGGTTGGGATTGCCCTTGAGACGATATCCGAATAGACGATGAAGGTTGAACTCATCTCCGATCCCGGGGACTCAAGAGTTAACTTGTTTCGAAACCTTAACGATATTCCCTTCCGTAAACGCTTCGAAGGGGAACAGGGGATCTTCGTTGCCGAAGGACTCGCCGCGGCCGAACGGGTGGTAGCGGCTGGTCTCGGGAGATCGATGCTGATTGACGTTAGGCACCAAGATCGCCTCGACGAAAGGTGGGAGATCCCGATTCTCGTAGCCGAGTGCCCGGTGATTGACCAGATAGTCGGGTTCCGGATGCACCGAGGTTGCGTTGCTGTCGGGAATCGTCTCCCCTTCCGGGACCTACCCTTTCTGAAAGACGCAGCCGTGGTGGGGGTTTTCGAAGGGGTCTCTGATCATGAGAATCTGGGGGCACTCATTCGGACCTCGGCCGCTCTCGGAGTTGATGCGGTCCTTATGGATGCAACCACTGCTGATCCCTGGTATCGGCGGAGCGTGCGTGTCTCGATGGGGGCGGTTTCGCTAGTACCAATGGTCCGTAGTCCGGATCTCTCTGAGAGCTTGAGACGACTGAAGGAATTCGGATTCCAGGTTGTGGCTCTCAGCCCTTCAGGGAGCATCCCGATCGGGAGTTGGGTTCCGGGAAGGAAGACTGCCCTCTTGGTCGGGTCCGAAGGTCCAGGCCTCACGGACGGAGCGCTTTGTTGTTGTGACAAGGAGATCTCAATCCCGATGGAGAGAGGAATTGACTCTCTCAACGTGGGCCACGCTTACGCGATTGCCCTCCATTGGGTTTTGAACGTTGGGGGCGAGTCCGATTCTTGAGAAAGTTTTCGTCGTCTCTTGGGAGCTGAGGGCTTCCATGTCTACGCTCGTGTCAATCATCTCTGGAGGAAGACTATGAGAAGGCGCCTGAAACTGGGCGTGGTGTTGATGGTCCTGGGAATTCTCGCTTCGGGATGCGGTGCGTCCGATGCAATCGAAGGAGATCTCAAGATCGGAATGATCCTGGTCGGCCCGCAAAACGATCACGGGTGGAGTCAAGCGAACTATGAGGGCGGTCTCTACGTCACAGAGAAGCTAGGTGCCGAGCTCCTGGTCGTAGACAAGGTGAATACCGCTGATCGACCAGATACGACTGTGGCGCAAGTGGTCGACGACTTGGTTGCCCAAGGCGCGCATCTGGTGATTGC
>CAYTVW010000006.1:0-19064 GCA_964441865.1 uncultured Acidimicrobiaceae bacterium | reverse complement strand
CGCCGGTGCCTTTGAGGTTCTGCGCTTCACATACGGTCAAGAGTGGGCAGCGTGGGTCAACTTCTTCGTGATTTGGGGTTTTGCCCACCAACTTGGGTTCTTCTACGACCGTCTCATCCCGTCTTCGCGTCGAGTCGGCTGGATGTTTTTCTGGGCAGGTCTCTTCAGTCTCGGAGCACTGACTAACACTGGCCTTTACCCCAGATCCATGGTGGGTGTCCCCGGAGAGCGATTCTCGAACATGGGACCACCAACAATCACCGTTATATGCCTGGTGATACTCCAAGTCGGATTGGTAATCCTTCTCAGGGATTGGGTGCTAGAGAAGCTCAGAACCTCTTCTCGATGGCAACGCTGGTTCCACCGGGTCAACAACAACGCTATGCCCCTCTACCTATTTCACACCACCGGAATGGCGGCAGTCGTTGCCCTGTTCGATGTCCTCCTTGACTATCGGCCGCCCTCTCAGCCGACCCTCGAATGGTGGATCACCCGCCCCCTATGGTTAGTCCTCCCAGCACTCGCCACATGGCCGATCATTGCTGCATATCGTCACCTGACCCACGACCCTGGGCTGGCAGCCCACACCATTGACGACCATCTGGTTCCGGTTGTTGAGATTGCCGACCTGGCTACTTGACCAGTCGTTCCAGGCCTTTTTGAAGACGTTCTGCCACCTTCGTCCAGGTGAACTCCTCCTCAACTCGACAACGACCTGCCTCTCCCATCCTCAACGCCCCACGAGGGTCTTTTAGGAGCGAACCAAGGCGGTCGACTATTTCGTCGGTAGATCTCACCACAAACCCGGTCACGCCTTCAACCACGGTCTCAGGTGATCCACCCGAATCTCCAGCCAGGACTGGGATACCCGTAGCTGAAGCCTCCAGGAAGACCAACCCGAGTCCTTCCACCTCTAATCCGAACCAACGAGATCGACATGGCATACAGAAAACATCCATCCGTTGGTAGAGACCGGGAAGCTCACTCCATGGAACATTGACGGCGAATTCCGCCTCAACCCCGAGGCGATCTGCCAAACGGCGAAGAGAGGCCTCTTTCCGCCCCCGTCCAACCAACAGAACTCGAACAGAACGGCCTTCTCGTTGAAGTCGAGCGGCGGCCTCCAACACCAGACGGTGCCGCTTCCTAGGCACGAATCGACTCACACATCCAACGGTCGCAACACTCTCGACCTCTGACCGGCCAGGCCGAAACACCTCCGTATCGACGCCGCCGCCTACATACTCGACTGACCGATTGGTGGCTTTCTCAAGCCTTTTCTGGGTGAACCGACTCACCGCGAACAAGGCATCAGCTTTCCTAAGAGGCCTGGCGAAGACCGATCGCAGGCCAGGGATGGCCGATGGAAGTACTACCTCCGCCCCGTGACCCAACACTGCCACTGGGACACCAAGCCGTTTCCGTAAACCCGGCCCAAGAAAAGGCAGAGGATAAGGGGCCCCAAACAAGACGACATCAGCCCCAAATTCTCTCACCTGCTCTTCGACCCAAGTGCGAACCTTTCTGGTCGGCCACATGAACTTCCGGGGGCCTCTCACCACTCGCTCGTCCTGGAAAGGCTCGTCGATCGCGGGTGCCAGAACCCGGACTGGTCCCGGCCATGCGTTGACCAGACCGCCCAGATACTGCTGGATTCCCCCCGGTTTGGGCGGAAAATCGTTGGTGACAATCAAGAGACGCAACTAAGACCCTCGGCTTTCTCGACGATCGAACGACTCTCCAAACCAGGAATCGGGAGTCTTCGTCTTGGCTCAGTCAGGGTAATCGTAGGAAACAAGGACTCGAGTCTTGCGACTACTCGATAGCCATGAAGACCAGATCGGCGGTCTCCCCCGCGGCGTCCCTAATCACGAGAGCAAGACCTACAACTTCGGAAATGGGGAGATTCCAGCACAGCCATCCCGCCACCGTCTCACCCGTGCTGATCTCCCCACTCGCTTCTATCGACACACCCGGCGGTTCACAGGAATAGGCTCCCGCCTCAAAGACGGAAAGATTCGACCCGATCGGATCGACATCCAGGCCCACCCAGAACATCGATGCTGCTCCATCCACCAGAGTCGCTTCCATCTCGACCAAGACCGTCTTTAGGTCCTCGGAAGGCCCCGGACTTGTCTGCGCGTTGACAACTCGGAGCTCCCAATCACCGACTCTCGTAGAGTCACCGAACGGAACCGGTTCGATTTCGAATCGAGCAATCCCATCGGGGACAACGGAGCCACTTACCACTCCTGCGTTCGGGTCCGCCGACAGAAACACAGCGGACTCTCCGGACTCCACCCTCAGTACCGGTTTCTCTGCATCAACTGCCGGAATCTGCCAGCAGGCATTCCCAGCTGAACTCCCCCCTCTGAAGATCTCGCCCACATCGGCCAGAGGAGACGGAATCACTCCACAAGGCGAGGTCATAGCGTCGAACTCGACGCCGGTTGTGCCGATCAGAGCGAACTCCAGGTTGGCTGGGCGTCCGCTGATTTCCCCGACATATGCTGCCTCGACCCTCACCATGAATCTTCGCTGCCCTTCAGGGGAGGAGAGATTGAAGGGAGCCAATGGGACTATCTCTGGATCGGCGTTAGGGGCAATCCGGGAAATCCTCACAACCCACTCTCCGACCTCTGCCGGTAATCCCACCAACACCGGGGTATCGACGTTTGATGGTTGAGAAGTGGAAGAAGGTGCTTCGGAGGTGCTCGAAGTGTCCGACTGTGGAGCAGACCCTCCGCACCCAGAAACCAAGAGAGCGGGAAGCAACACCCCCATCCTTAGCCATCGAGTCCTTCGTGTCAGTTGCACATCCCTCCCGATTCCCCCCGAACGGCATCGCACATGGTCTGCGCCTCGACACTCTTGAGGGAGTATCCACCAGATCCCGACGATCCGAACACCCACAGTCTCAGGGCACGAATCGAATCATCTCCAAGACCGACCACATCGAAGATCACCTCACCCACGTCAGTGCCGGAAGGAGCTTGAACCATCACAATCCTCGAGTCTGGATCTTGAGATGCCTGGGATTCGGCTACAAGCCTCCCCAACTCTTCCATACTCGTGGCCGACGGGTAACCCTCGAGTGCGGAGACTACCCGGCTGGTTATGTCGTCAACGATCCCCGCCTGAGCGACGTAGCTCGAATGCACCCAACCGGGTTCGCCATTTGGTAGTTGCACTTCGAACCAAATGGAAGATGAGAGCCTCCATGCCTGTCCCGTAGCCACTATCCCGTCAGTTATTGGGTCGAATCGGGCGATGATCGCCTGGTCAGAACCGGGGAGTTCTCGAACGTTGAGAACATCATCATGAGCCACACCGATAACCGCTAGGCGAGCACCGGCCGCAGGAGCCATAGAGAACCATTCTCCTTCGAGCTCGCGACTAGTTGTCGACGTTGAGTTGGTGACGGTAGTGGTTGTTGTCGTCGTGGTCTCAGTCGTGGAAGTTGTGATGACGCTCGACACCGGGACGGTGGTTGTCGACGTCGAGTCAGTATCCATCGGATCCTCCCCCCGTACGCAGCCGACGACAAAGCACAACACAATCACCAACAGCGATACAACCAGTCTCGTCCTCATCTCAACTCCATTCTCGTTGAAGACCAACCTGATCAGGGATCTTTCAAAGACACACTCGTTTCAGACGCCTTCCGTTTACCAAGCCTCGGAGACGGAGAATCGAGAAGACTCGAGATTATTCCGGAGGAATCGACCCCTCCTGCTTTCCGCTCCACAAGAATTGGTGAGGCAATAGAAAGGAACCCCCATGTCCGTCGCCAAGGTTATCGAGATCAAAGCTCGATCTGAGAAATCATTCGAAGACGCTATCGCGCAGGGAATCGCCACAGCAGCTGACACGGTAGAAGGAATCAGAGAAGCATGGGTGCAAGATCAGAGCGTCTCTGTAGAAAACGGGAAAGTGAAGTACTACAACGTGACAGTCAAGATCACGTTCATTGTTAACTGATTCATCTGACACCAAGGGTGGGGATCGGCTTCCGCCCGGCCCCACCCACTAGTACTCCACCCGACTGAGAAGACTCGGCCTCAATTCCTAGAACCGAGTCGTTGCACAACGGTTATGCGATAGCTTCCAAAGCCGCCAGAGCCGCTCCTCGCGCTCCAGCCATGTCAAGATCCGGCACCACCTCGAACTGCACCGCGACCATCTGCTCGTCCCTCAAATAGGTGTTCTCGCGCACCTTGCCCAAGAACCATTCTCTGAATTCAGTCGAAGTCTCCACCACCCCACCACCCACAAAGAAGGCGTGCGGATCGGTGACGTTGGCAAGAATCGTGAACAAACGACCCAGTGCCATCGCCTGCTGTGCAAACACCGCCCGGGCCATCTCATCACCGGCCTCGGCGAAGCTTCTCACCTGCTTGGCGGCATCAGCGATGTCCATAGAGGCCAACTGATGGTCGGGGTACCGAGTAAGCCAATACGGAAGAAGGTTCTTTCTGATCCCTGTGAGGGATGCCACCGACTCGGCGTCTCCCTTGAAACCGCAGTTGCACTCGGGGACGGACTGGCCCTCCTCAAGAAGGCCGTCAAGCGGAATATGAACATGGCCGAGTTCGCCAGCCATTCCGGCAGCGCCTTTGATGACCTTTCCGTCTTCAATGACACCACCACCGAGACCAGTCCCCACTATCGCGGCTGCCGATGAACGGGATCCGGCTAGAGCACCAAAATGTTGGTGGTGAGCGTACAAAGCTGCGGCGTTGGCATCGTTCGAGTAGATGACGGGTATTCCCAGAGCGTCCTCTAGCGCCCCACGGAAGTCGAACATGTTCCAACCCGAATGTGCGAAATTGGTTGATCCGCGGGAAGAGATTATCCCGTCAGCACTGGCCGGACCTGGAGTGTCGAAACCTACTCCCCGCACCCGATCTGGGTCGATCCCGTACATCGAGAGCACTCCTTCATAAGCCTCCTGAAGGGCCGCCACAGCGACTTCTGGGCCTTCTTTCACCCGACTTGGGGTTTCGACCATACGACCCACCAAGAAATGGCCCGAGGCGTCAACGATGGTTGCGTTGTTGGCGGTGCCTCCATTGTCGAGGCCTACGACCACCCAGGAATCGATATCAAGCATTCCGGCTTTCCTTTTGAGCTGATTTAAGAGTCGAGTTAACTACCTTAGGCTTCGATTCTATCGCCGTAGTTCGTAACCGAACCCTGAAATGTTTCAGCCTCCACATTTCTCCCACCGAGAACCTCCGGCCGAGCCTGGAAGAAAGGGTATAGAGCCGCCTAAGAACAAAGCGAAGACTTCACGCTCAGAGCGAATACGGCCGCTTTGGGCCCGATCCCTTGCTCTTGGTTCGTTCGTCTTCCCTCCATAGATTCAAGCCTTTCCCTCGATTCGGTATCTGCTCATCGTTCGTTAGTCGACCAGACCCAAAAGGCTCGAACGGAACGAAGAGTGTCACTGATCTTCCAGGCGCCCACTTCCGTGATCGGTTCCAACCTGAACTCCGTTCACCGGAGATCATCTCGATTCGACGAGCATGTCGGATTGGGCGCGTTCCTCAATCGGTTCAGAAAAAACCTCCGGAGGCCTCGACATCTCAGTGATAGCATCGCCAACCAGGCGAGGAACGTTCCAGCCAAGAGAGAGGAGAAACAGGCAATGTCCATTCGAATCGGTATCTTCGGCTACGGGAATCTTGGGAAGGGTGTGGAAGCCTCCATTCCCAACAACCCCGACATGGAACTCACAGCAGTGTTCACTCGGCGCCCCCCAAGCGAAGTATCCCCAGTTACACCCAAAGTCCAGGTCTATCCGGCTTCCGAGGTGACGAATCTTCGTGAAGAGATCGACGTGATGATCCTCTGCGGAGGAAGTGCCACTGACCTCCCGGAGCAGACACCGGCTCTTGCCGCCGACTTCAACGTCGTCGACAGTTTCGATACCCATGCAGAGATGGTCAATCACTTCCACCGCGTTGACGAGGTATCCCGTCGATCCGATCTGGTCTCGATCATCGGAGTCGGTTGGGATCCTGGGATGTTCTCCATCAACCGCCTGTATTCGGAAGCGATCCTCCCCAAAGGCGACACCTACACCTTCTGGGGTCGAGGAGTGAGCCAAGGGCATTCCCAGGCTGTGAGAAACATCGAGGGAGTGATCGACGCCCGCCAATACACCATCCCGATCGAAGAAGCCCTGGAAGCCGTGAGGTCGGGAGCCCGACCAGAGCTTTCTACGAGGCAAAAGCACCGTCGCGAATGCTTTGTTGTCGCCGCCGAGGGTGCCGATCGAACAGCCATTGAGTCTCAGATAGTCGAAATGCCCAACTACTTCGTTGATTACGACACGACCGTCAATTTCATCACCAAAGAAGAACTCCAGCGCGACCACGACAAGATGCCTCATGGCGGGTTTGTTTTGCGCTCAGGGGTCTCCGGGAACAGTGGAGAGAACGACCACCTGATTGAATATGGCCTGCGACTCGACTCCAATCCGGAATTCACCGCTGGCGTTCTGATTGCCTTTTCCAGGGCGGCTCACCGCCTTTCTAAGGGCAACGCCAAGGGATGTTTCACCCCCTTTGACATAGCCCCTTCCCTGTTGTCGATACGAGAGAAAGAAGATCTGATCGCTTCCCTCCTCTAGTTTCAGAGCACCAATACTCCGATGCGCTGAAAGAACGAGAAACCCGAGAGATGAACGTGTCTCTCGGGTTTCTCTGCAGATTGCGATACGGTTACCCATATGCGATCGACCAGATTCTCGTTAGCTCTCGCTCTCGTCCTCCTGATGACGGGATGCGACAACCTCCCCAAATCGCGTGACTGCAAGGAGGCCACCGAAAACACCCTCGTTGCTGTGCAAACTCTCATTTACCGCTACGAGGATTACTCAATCGACGAGTATCTACTACTCCCCCAGGACGAAGACCTGGTCAAGGAGTTCCAGCGGGTCAACGTCGATCTGGATTTGATCGGTGATTGCGAAATCGAATATGACATGCTGATGATCGACCGGATTGACGAAGTGAAACACACAACATCCACCGGTGCCTGGCTGAAAGCCGAGATGGTCAAGACTCGCGCTTCAAGGATCCTCGATGAATACCTGGGAACCGCTTATCAGTACGTGAAGATGCCGGAGGAGGAGGTCCATTTCGAGTTTCAACCAGACAAGGATCTCGACTCGTGTGAAGAGATCTGGGCCGAGAGACTCCGGCTCCTTGCCGAAGCAGGTGCCGTAGCCGACCGGACATCTGATAACCCTTCGGTTCGGGAGAATGCCACTTCGGTGTTTTTCACCGTCGACCGAATCACTTCAGATCTAGTCGAAGCTTCGACCAACCTAGGTTGCGACACTGAGGATGCTCTCGACTTCCTCCTCGAACACCAAGGAGGCATCCCCGATGGGGGATTCTGGACCCGAGTGCTCAAGTATCGGCTCTTCGACTACTGGAGCTAAGACACCGGGACCCAGATATCGCGGCCGAACATCAGCAAGAGTCGCTCCCGCGCAGTTGTTTCATGTGCGCTCCGGCCATATGCGTGGCATTCTTGAGCAAACTGATGAACACATACATCCTCACACTCTGTTGTCCCGATCGGCCCGGGATTGTTCACTCCGTCTCGGGGGCACTCTTGGACGTCGGTGGGAACATTCTCGAAAACGCCCAGTTCGATGACCTGGACAGCGGATTGTTCACCCTTCGAACGAGATTCGAGACCCAAGTCGAAGACCGCGAACGAGTCCTCGAAGCCCTCATGCCTTCAATAGAGCAATTCGGTGGGAATTTCACCTTGAGAGACGAATCTCAACGGAAACGAGTCCTGATAATGGTCTCGAAAGCAGACCACTGTCTAGTGGACCTCCTCTACCGCTGGGACCGCCAAGAGCTCTCGATAGAGATCCCTCTGATCGTCTCCAACCACACCGACAATGCCCACCATGCCGCCCGATATGGTGTCAGGTACGAACACCTTCCGGTCACTCCTCAGGTGAAAGACCAACAAGAACTTCGTCTTCTTGAGCTGATCAAAGAACAGAGAATCGACTTCGTTGTCTTGGCGCGATACATGCAGATCCTCTCCCCCATGCTCTGTGAGGCACTCCCGGGGAGAATCATCAACATCCACCACTCGTTTCTTCCAGGTTTCAAGGGAGCTCGCCCCTATCACCAAGCCTACAAGAGAGGAGTCAAAGTCATCGGGGCAACGGCTCACTATGTGACTTCCAGCCTTGATGAAGGACCGATCATCGACCAAGACGTCACGGCCGTAAATCATTCGCACACGCCGGAAGACCTGACGAGGATCGGCCAAGACATCGAACGACTAGTGCTAGCCCGATCGGTCCGTTACCAGGCCGAGGACAGAATCATTTTGGTAGGGAATCGGACCGTCGTGTTCTCGTAGGGCGTCAGAGCCTATTTCGAGCCGCCGTCCGCAAGAGATCGACTAGCTTGATCCCCGACCAATGAAAAGGAAGCAATGACCACCCGACCATTCGACGAAGAACGCGACGTCAAAGCGATCGAGCAGATTTGGCGCGAAGTCGGTTGGATCACCAGCGATGAGAGCGTCAAGGCCTTGAAGGACATGCTCTCAGTTGGGAGATGTCTCTGCGGACTCCTAGACGGCGAAGTCGAAGCCGTCGCTCATTCCACTCCCGGGTTCATGCACTACGACGGTTCGGAACTCCCACTATGCGCAGTTACCGGAGTGACTGTCTCCCGAGTAGCACGGAAACAGGGATTCGCCGCACGGCTGACTGCGGAGTCCCTCGCATTGGGGGCCGCGGACGGTGCGGCCGTCGCCTCATTAGGGATGTTCGAACAAGGCTTCTACGATCGCGTCGGATTCGGGACAGGTTCGTATGAACATCGCCTGCATTTCGACCCATCTTCCCTCTCGGTCTCAGACAAGCCGCGTCCTCCCAGACGCCTCACTGCCAAGGATTGGAAGGCAGTCCACCAAGCGCTGGTTGCCCGGATGAGGCACCATGGAAGTGTCACACTGACTCCCGCACGATCGGTAAGGGCACAGCTTCTGTTCGTAAGTGACCCTTGGGGTCTCGGGTATTTCGAAGGCGACGAACTGACCCACTTCGTTTTTGGGTCGGCAAAAGGCGAAAACGGGCCCTATTGGATCGAGACCTACGCCTACCGGAACCTCGAACAGTTGATGGAACTGTTGGCGCTAATCAAGTCACTCGGTGACCAGGTTCGATCGATTGGAATGTTCGAACCTCCCCATATCCAGCTTCAGACTCTCATCAACAAGCCGTTCCGTCGACAAATGACTACCAAACGCTCAGACTTCGAATTGAGTCATGAATCTTCAGCCTGGTGGCAGCTCCGGATTCTCGATCTTCCCGCCTGCATGGCCGCTCGTCATTGGGGTGGACGCCCCATTGAGTTCAACCTCACTCTCACTGACCCAGTATCCGCCCTCCCTGACTCACAGTGGGCCGGGATCGGCGGGGAGTACTCGATCACCGTAGCCGAGGATTCATCGGCATCGCCGGGACACAGAGACGGGCTCCCCGAAATGCGCTCTGATGTCAACACCTTTAGCCGACTTTGGATGGGGATTTCTCCGGCTTCTTCTCTTGCGTACACAGGGAACCTAAACGCCGATCCTGAACTCCTCAGAGAGCTTGACGCCGCTTTCCTCCTCCCGGCCGCCCAACCCACTTGGTACTACTGACCGATCCTGTCCAGAAGTTGTGGAATGCCTCGAAGGGTCAGGCCTTAGCTTTCCGAGAATCCTGAGAGAACCCCTGCCTAGTCATGGTTCCCCAGGACTTCTCTCCACGCAACCACTGGAGAATCCCCTGAACCCTCCAAAGATTGGTGATTTGCCGATACCCGAAGTTGTCCAGAATTGAGAACACGGTAAGGCGAATCACCTGCCGTCTCAGTGGGTACTTCCTAAAACCGAATTCTTCGAGGGCAATAGCCGCTACCGAAAGAAGAACACCCCAAGCGATCGACAGTATTAGGAGAGCAATCATGAACTCGACGGCGAGGACCCCTAATAGCCACGCGACCGGGACAATGACATACCCAAACAACTCGAATACAGGACCCCAGCATTCGATCACCAGGAAAAACGGCATCGCGAACCGCCCGAACACACCTTGTCGAGGTTCGAAGATCGCGGCTCGATGCCGGTAGACCGCTTCCATTAGGCCCCTCTGCCATCGGCGTCTCTGGCGGCCCAAGATCCGAACCGAAGACGGGGCCTCCGTCCAACAGACTGGATCTGGGACAAACGCCACCTTGTAGGGGACACCTTCGGCACGCTTCTCTCGATGGATACGGACAATCAGCTCCATGTCCTCACCTACCGTGTCAGTCCAGTATCCGCCCAATTCGAGGACGGTCTTCCTGTGAAATATCCCGAATGCACCACTGACGATCATCAGGGCGCCAATAGAAGACCAACCGACTCGACCTACCAGAAAAGCCCTCAAATACTCGATTACCTGGAAGAGCGGGAGTGTCTTGCGGGGAAGCCCCACTTTGATGACTCGTCCGTGAGAGATTTCGCATCCGTTTGCTATCCGGACAATTCCCCCAGTCGCCACTACTTCGGGATTCTCGATGATCGGGACCATCGCCCGGAGCAAAGCCTCCTCTTCAAGGACCGCGTCAGCGTCGATCGCGCAGAAATATGGGTATTTCGCAATATTGAGCCCGGTATTGAGAGCGTCGGCTTTCCCGCCGTTTTCTTTGGATACGACAGTCAAGCTTGGGTTCTTGCGAGATACCGATATCCGCGTCACCGGTTTAGTGGGAAGCCAACCGGCCATCACCCGACGAACATCGACCAAATCGAATGCCGAATCCAACACACCCCAAGTCGAATCGGTTGATCCGTCGTCTATCACAATGATCTCAAATTCCGGGTAGCGGAGCTGGAGAAGAGAAGTGACGCTTTCAACAATCCCCGCCTCCTCGTTGAAGGCAGGAATGAGAACGCTGACAGGAGGGGTCAACGGAGAACGAAACACGTTATCTACCGTTGCGGATTCTCGACTCCGCCGGTAATTGAGAAGCGTCCTCCACGCGATCAATGTGAAGGCCGCGAAAACCAAGTTGGAGACGACGATAAACACCAAGGCGATTACCGCCACCAGCTCGGTGACGAACTGCATTAGCTCACCCTAGCCAGATCGGCTGCCTCCACGAGGTGAGGTGGCGCCCCAGGCGCCCTAACTGCCCGCTGAATACCTTCAGGTTCAAGGACCGCAATCGCCGCGGCGGCCGCCTTCGCTGGCAGGTATTCGTCCCGAACCGCCATGTCAACCAGCCTCTTGAACCGGTCTTTCGTCCCAAGACTCCCCACCGCTGTCGCTGCGGCCGCACGCACAAACGGGACAGGGTCATCGAGCATACGGTTCACTATCTCCACGGAGGTGCGGGAACCACAACGCCCAAGTGCTCTGACCACCGATACTCTGACTTCTGGATTCATGTCGTTGCTGGCCATCTCCAGAGCATTAACAGACCCCTGTTCGATATGCCCAAGGAGTTCAGCTGCGACTGCCCTAATCGACTCGTCATGATGCCAAAGCAACCTCTCCAAAGGATCGGCCGCGGCGAGGCCAATGTCGATCAAGGCCTGGGCTCCCACCGCGCGGGCGATTCGATTGTGAGCCAAAGACACCACCAATGGCTGAACCCCGGCAACCGCACCGAGGCGCCCAAGGCTTCTTGCCGCCGAATCTCGGACCTGCCTGTTCTCGTCTTCAAGGGCGGACACGAGTTGACGAACGAGCGGCAACCCAATGTCTCCAACACGATATGCCGCCGCAGCTCGACGCCACCACTTCCGCGAACGGAGCTGTTGAGCTAGTGACTTCTCGATCCCCTGTTCTCTCGCCATTTCCGCGAGTCGATCCCGATCCAACCCTCGAAGTGCGCGACCGTAGCGTGCTACGAGTCCCTCAAAGACCTCTTTCTCCAGTCGGCGACGCGGGATTGACCCTCCTTCTTCATCCAACCATGCCAAAACCTCGGGTTTTAGCCTCTGTTCGGCCTTCTCCCGGCGTCGATCGACAATGGAGAAAATGAACCGGCCGGCCACAACGAGGAGAGCGATCACAACGTTCACCACCCCGAATACCACGGTGGCGAAGAAGATGATGTCTTTCATGACCTTCGGTTCGACAACGCCATCACTCGATGACTCAATTCGCGTGGACTGAACGGCTTGGTGAGAAAATCGTCTGCTCCAGCTTCGAAACCAGACACCACGTCGGATTCTTGGGCCCGGGCGGTGAGTAGCAATACCGGGATCTCAGCTAGGTTCTCGTCTGCTCGCATCCGTTCAATCACATCTATCCCCGAGGCGACTGGCATCATCCAGTCCAAAATCACCACATTCATTCTGTGTTGGCGCATGATTTCAAGCGCTTCAGCGCCGTTCCGAGCCGTGAATACCTTGCATCCGGAGCGTTCGAGCCGGAATACGACCAGGTCCAGAATGTCAGGGTCATCGTCTGCTACGAGGACGGTCAACGGTTCCTTCAGGTCCAGGTTTGTTTGTCGGTCCATGGCGTTTCCACTTCCCATGGGCACACCAGGCGGTGCCCATTGGTATACCTGTCGACCGTTTGACCGAAAAGTTGAGGGTCAAGGAAGGGGACAGAGTTCCCGGAGCCGGTCTGCGTTGAAGAGTTCGAGATCACTCAAGTCGTTCACCAACTCCGGGATGAAGATCTCTCCACCCCAGTTGATCACCATTCCAACATCCAGTTCGCAGACGGACGCGAACGGCCTCATGGAGCCATCCTTATCCGTTTCGATCGTTCCGTTGCTGCACTGATACCGACCTTCTCGAATATCCACGACCAAGCTCGACCACCTTTCCTCAGTGAACCTGAGTTTGAGCCGGGCAGAGTTCCCGTCGGCCAGTCGATAGCGGTTCACGCTCCCCCAATCAGACCGGTTGACCAGACTCTGGCAGGTGGCTGCCTCTCCACCACATGAGACAATCAGAAATGCCATCACTATTAGGGGGAGAATTCGCTTCATCCAGGAGAGCCTAGTCCCATCACATCAAAGGCTAAGCACAACGCCTGGGTTCTTCGATCGTTCTAGCGTTCAACCCCGAAGGGAGAATGAGTGAAACCAAGACAGCTTCGCATCCACGGAGTGTCAGGTACTCCGGCCGACGAGATGCTTGCCACCGATCCAATAGATGTCGAATCAAGGCTCAACGGGAAAGTCAGCATTCTGGAACCAGTCCCGGTTGACCCGGACGTTCGCGCCTACCGTTGGAGTTCCCTCACTTCGGGAACTCCCACTTCGGCCTTGTGGGTAGGCCTCTTGCCTTTCTTGATCGCAAACCTCGCCGGTTGGGCGCTTCCACTACTTCCCCGTCGCCTTGAACGCGTGGCTGCCGGCTTAGTTCGGCTTGCCGGCTTGACCCTCACGACGATCATTGCACTCGTCACTGCCCACGGATTCATGGATATCGGGGGGTTCCAGTATCTCCATCTCGAAACCGGCGTTCTCTCTTTGGGCGGAGCGATCGCTCTTGGGGGCACCGTCTCCGGCTTCGTGATCACTGCGTTATGGGGCCTTCTCAGTTCAACCGCGGAATCGGCCGAAGCAGAAGGCGACCCAATAGACCGCTGTTGTATAGGAAGCGACCGGCTCTGGCGGACTCACGCAGTCGAGAGTCGTCTCCGTCTCGTTCACCTATCGGTAGCCTTCCTAGCGATTGTCTGGATGGCGACCGAGATGATGAACTCGGCCGGTATCAGACCGAACCCGAGTCGGTTTCTGGTGACACTTGCCGGGATACCATTCCTAGTTGTCGGAGCTTCCATAGGTTTGGCTTTTGGACTCAGGATCGGGAAACTCGCCGAAGCATGCGTTGTCACTTCCGCATTGTCACTCGTGTGGACAACGGTTGAATACGCTTCCATCCCCCCGTCCCGATCCGGAACGGTCGAGTTTCTCACCGCTTCCAGTCACCCAATCTCGATCGCAGTGCTCTTATTCACCTCGCTAACGGTTGCGGTCCTTATGGTTGGATATGGTTCGCGGCAGAAGAGGAATTTGGCCACTGCTCCGGCCCTGTTGGCGATCTCCGGAATTGGAGGAGCGGGAGTGGGGGCAGCGCTCCTCTCAGCGGGTTCTCGCGCCCTCGGTTCCCGCCCTCCAGAATGGGTAGGGAGGGCTTCAGAGGCATTCTTGACGGGTCTCACCCTGTTGACTTTTCTAGTGGGTTTGATCCTCCTCACAGCACGGATCAAAAGAACCGGATCCCGATTTGTGCTTCTCATGAGGAGCTTCCGACAATTACGCGATTCAGCGCCGATCCTTCTTTGGACGGTAGTCATCGGGTCTCTCGGGATTGTGATGGGGATGGTTGGAGATCGCCTGCGGTGGTGGGAGTTCCGAATCCCAGCGACTTTCCCATTCATCCTTGGGCTCTCTGGGCTCGTTTTGGTAGCCGTGTGGCTCCTGTCGCTGCGGTTCGTAGGCCTCGGACTCGCCGTTTCGTTCTCCCTACTAGTCGTTTGGGTGTGGATGGTGAGAGGAGAGAATCTCTGGAATGTCGACTATTCGAGGATCGCCACGATCGTCACAATCCTCATCCCCGCAAGCCTTGTTCTCGGGAGAGTGATCGGTGCCTTTCGAAACAACGAACGTCGGCGAGAGTTGGCGGCAATCTGGGATCTGGGATCTTTCCTTCCGCGTTGGTATCACCCGTTCGCACCCCCTCCATATGGCCCCAGGGCGGTCCCCGATCTCGCCGAGTACATCTCGACCCAGGACGGGCCTTTGGTTGTCGCTGGGCATTCTCAGGGAAGTGTCTTGGCCCTGGCTGCTTTCGCCGATCAAGCCACGCCTCTCAAGAATGTGGCTCTGTTGACTTTCGGTTCACCCCTCGGCCCGTTCTACACCCGGTTCTTCCCCAACGTCTTCTCCGACATCGAGCACCTGACCGCAACGTTGGAGGGGAGATGGCTCAATCTCGAACGAGAGGACGACCCCGTTGCAGGCCCCGTTGGTTTTGGCGTCGATATCCCCGCACTTGATGACCCAAACGGTCGGGGACACGCCGACTACTGGCTAGAACCCGAATTCGATCGGGCGGTCCAACTTCTGGGCGATCAGATATCCAGGAATGCGGGGAACAAATCGAGAGGTTTCGTTGTTGACGGTTCGGTGAACCACATTCATCAGAAACTCAAGGACCCCAACACTCTCATCGCTGTGATCGGAGCGACTGACAAGCCAAGAAAGTACGGCGGAATAATCTACAGAGATCTTCGAGATCGAGGACACCGAGTTGTCGCAGTTAATCCTTCTGTCACCGAGGTATCAGGCGATCCCTGCTATCCGTGTTTGAGCGATCTTCCTGAGTTACCGGAAATCGTGAACGTGGTCATCCCTGCCGCCAGAGCCCTTAACACGGTCGCTGAGGCAGCCAAGCTCAAAAACAAGCCTGCTATTTGGCTTCAACCTGGCGTAGACGGACCTCCGGTTGCCGACGCGGTTGTGGAGGCAGGTCTCGACCTGGTGGACGGCGACTGCATCATGGTTGTGAGTCGACTAATAAACACCCCTGTTTGACAAAGCGTCTCACACCCCCAACAACGGGGTGAACCTAATCACCGGATCTAAGGCTCCTATTAGAGATCTCGAACCCCGAAGGGTCCGAAATCCAATTCGACTCTCGTCGCGTCACTTCTCCGGGGGAATAGTCAGGACCTGACCTATGTAGATCTTGTCAGGGTGTTTGAGCATCGGCTTATTGGCCTCGAAGATCACCGGGTATTTGGATCCGTCTCCGTAGTAGTTCTTGGCGATCTTTGAAAGGGTGTCACCCTTCTTCACTGTGTGGAGGACAGGATCGGGAGCTTCTTCGAGGAGCGTCATCTGGTCGACAACCCGAGATACCCCCTGCACGTTCCCAACGGCAACAACCACCTTGTCGCGAACGTCCGCTTTCACTGTCCCAGCTACCACAGCCACCCCACTCTGGTATCGCACATCCAAGCCTTCGACGGAGAGCCCGAGTCTCTTGATGTGAGCCTCAAGAGCATCACTCTTCTTCAGGTTGGCTTCCTGAGCAACCTTCAGCGCCTCGGCTTGTTGTCGGGCTGCCTCGGCAGGGTCAGAAGCCGCTTTGGCTTTGGCTATCGCTTCTTTGATTTCTGCTTTCTCAAGAATTTTCTCTCCGGCCTTTGCCGCAAAATCAAACATTCCCATAGCGAGCCTTCCCTTCTCAGTAGCTCCGAAGACCGGTCGAACATGCCGCGCGGCCGTGTCCTGTCGAACCATAGTCCCGGACAGGAGGTAAGTCCTGAGAAGCGGGGAATTGAGAAGCTGACCCTTGACAGTGGTAGGCAGTAGCACCCTCCGTCCAGGACTCCGCTTCTACAACCGATTCTTGTGAAGCTCTCTCATCCATCGCGAACCGAACTCCGCCAAGGCAGCCCAAGCGGCGATAGTCATCAGCCAGTCTCCCCACCGCACAAACAGGGTTTTCCCACCGTTGTTCGGGGCGACCGACCCGAAAAGAACCGCCTTCTCACCTCTTCCGGTTTTAGCACCTACATCACCCGGTCCGTTCATAAAGGTAGATCTTCCGCTCACCGCCGCGTGGACGATATCCACTCCCAGCTCGGCAGATCTGAGGGATGTCATGGCGATGAACTGGTCGGATGCACGAGAGAGCGGATAGCTGGCCTGGCTAGTCGCCAGGACCAAAAAGGTTGCGCCCGATCTCACTTCGCCTTTCCCATATCTAGAGAAGGCGCCCTCGAAACTGATTATCGATCCGAAATCACTAGAGATGGCGGTGATTCTTCAAGTCTTGGCAAGACTATATACGGAGCCAACCGAATCGCTTGAAAACAGAGTCAGAGAAGACAATGCCCGAGACGCCAAGCAACCTAGAGGATTTGAGCCGAAGGAGAGATGAAATGCTGATGGCCTATCACTGTGATGGGATAGGGTGTCGAGTTCGATCGGCGTACCCACCCGGCCGGGTGGGTACGCCGATCTTCGGCCCGGGAAGCTCTAGGGAGCTGTTTGTCCAATCCTCTGATCGCAAAAGTCATTCCAAGTAGCGGCCGCAACTCTGAACCATGAGTCGTTCAGATACTCCCAATGCCATGCTTCTTTCGAAATCGGCGTAAATCCGTATTGATAACAGGCGTTGTCTACCAGCCAATTCCACCCAATATCGTTGTATTGGATGATCGCGCCATTATAGGTGAAGTCGATCGCACGACCTACTTCGTGATTCGATGTACCGGGAGCAGCCGTGTTTGCTGGCGTAAGCTTGAACGCCGGGTCAAATACCTGCGGGCACAGTCGGGTGTTCACCGTAAAAACGACAGGGCTTGAGTTCAACAGGATGTATGTGCCCACAGGACAATACCCCCGATCGACAATCCGCGTCGCACGCAACTGTGTCTGACGTTCGTACGATCTGAAGCCTCCTCCTCTCAGTTTCCCGGCACCCAAATCGCCGTCCGCCGCTGATATGAGGCTGTTGGTGAAAAACGCAGCAGAAGAACGAACGCAGATGCCGTACACACTCTGGAGATTGAAGGCCTCCTTCTTGGTCGGGTGATAGTACGTCGACGGACAGCTAGATCCAATCGAGTAAAGGTGGAGTGGAGCAATCGCCGGCACGTCACCCGCCTTTCCAAACTGGAAAGTGCGAGTTGCTGGGGTACCGCTGGAAGTGCTGTCGGTGATAGTCCAGGTTCCGTCCCGAAACACCCCAACCGTATCTCTACCGTCTCCGTTCCAGTCACCGCTGACAGGATCGTCGTGAACACGACCAAGGGTGATCGTAACGTCGGCATTTCCTCCCGAATGAGAATTTCGCAAGAAGAACACACCAACACCGGTGGCGGGATTTGCTCGGTAGACACCCACCGTGTCTACACCGTCTCCGTTCCAGTCACCAACTATCGGGGAATCCCCCGTAGCGCCGAATATGAAGGAGGTATTCGCTGTGCCCCCGGTGTTAGAATTCCTTAGATGGAACGATCGATCTGACGCCCGGTAGACCCCGATAGTGTCGGTCCCATTCCCATCCCAATCTCCGACGATGGGAGTGTCTGTAGCTTTTCCAAAGACAAACGCGCTAACGGTGAGGCTTCCATCGTTTGGGTCTCTTGTCTTCCTGAGAAACCATTGTCCGTTACGTACAATTCCGGGCGTTTTGGTTCCATCTCCGTCCCAATCGCCAAATACGACGAAGTCAGAATTTTTGCCGAAGCCCACTTCTAGTGTCGCGGACCCTTCATCCGCTGTGTCTCGGATCATGAAGACGTTTCCCCTGACCACAACGATCGGATCACGCTGTGCAGCTTCTGCTGGCATCACGGCCATCAGCATCGCAAGAGTGAGTAGCGATACAATCACGGTTCTCATAGGTCTCATTCAGTTCCTTTCTTATCCATTCGCATCTGGCCTGTCCCCATCCAAAACGCACCCCCGAGCAGGATCCTCTCCCGGGGCAGATCGCGTTCTGTGACGTGCCACGGACTTGGTGAATACCTCACCGTGAACGGCAAGGTGGTCGACAGCACAAGATTGGCCTTCCCTCACAAATTGGTTCTCGAGTTCTCCGATCTGTGGCGTTGTTCTTCCAGATAGGGAACAGAGTTGTGCTATTTGTCATTCGCTCTGTTATTCGGTATTTGCGGATGCAACGAAGCCGAGAACGGAGCCGTCCCAGGAGAACGCCCTCTCGCACCAACCCGGCGTCAAGTCGCTCTCACAAATCGCTCCGATTGTCTAGAGCGTGAGTTTGCGCCTGTACTCAAATTTCGGTCGACTTGACGCCGGGCTTTCTTCTCAAGGAGAGTCCCATAACCGACTCACAAAGAGAAAGCTTGGCCCTAAGACGGCGAATCCTGATGAGTGGGTTCGGATCTATTCGGAGACAAGCCTGCACAGGTCTCCCATCGGATTCCGCCCCGTCCAGGACTCCGCTTCTACAACCGATTCTTGTGAAGCTCGCTCATCCGTCGCGAACCGAACTCCGCCAAGGCAGCCCAAGCGGCGATAGTCATCAGCCAGTCT
>CAYTVW010000005.1:0-19235 GCA_964441865.1 uncultured Acidimicrobiaceae bacterium | reverse complement strand
GGAGATCATCGGGAGACGCGGTCTCACGGTCTGTAGGCGTCCACGAGCCAACTCAACATAGCGAGGGTCGATGTCGTACCCTACCGAGCGTCGCCGGGCTTTGTGTGCTGCCACCAGAGTCGAGCCGGATCCCATGAATGGATCCAGGACTAGATCGTCTTCGTAGGTGAAAAGATCGATCAACTTCAGGGGGAGCTCGACCGGGAAAGGAGCGGGATGATCGACCCTCCGGGCACTCTCAGCCGGGATCTCCCAGATATCTCGAGTCGTCTCCACGAACTCGTCGTTGGAGACGGTGGCTACGTGTGGATACCCACGTGATCTCCGTTCTTCTCTCGACAAGGCCCGATCGAAACGTCCCTTGCTGGCAATCACGATCCGCTCGGTGACGTCGCGAAAGACAGGATTCGATGGCGTCATGAAAGAACCCCAAGCACAGGAACCGCTCGTGGTCTTCCCCTTCTGCCAAATAATCTCGCCTCTGAGAAGGAGACCCAGCCCTTCCAGGATCCTGATTACATCGGCCGATAGGCTTCGATAGGGTTTGCGGCCAAGATTGGCGACGTTGACCGCGATCCGACCACCCGGCTCGAGGACTCGTACGCATTCGGTGAACACCCCATGAAGCATGTCAAGGTATTCGCCATAGCTCCCCGGGATCTCTTGAAGATCACTCCCCACCGCCTTCACCACTTCGTCTTCGTATTCTTTCCCGACGAAATACGGCGGAGAAGTGACTACCAACGCAACGGATTTGTCGGGGAGCTCGCTCATACACCGAGCGTCCCCGAAGAGCGGCGAATGATCCGGGAGATCGGGCCGATCTCCAATCTCTTCGTCCTCGTCAATTATCGGAGGCGTGAATCGGGCGTAGAAGCGTGAAGAATCGTGGTTTTCTCTCCGACTTACGCCGAAGGCCGAAGTCACGGTTCCTCTTGTCGGATTGTTGTCGCCCCGCATGGGTTCAATCGTAGGTGTTATCCCTGACAGAATCCGGGTTTGGCCCCCGTCCGACTAGCGTGATCCCAAATGGCTTTCCGAGTTCTCACCGTCTGTCTGGGGAACATCTGCAGATCTCCGGTTGCAGAGGAGGCCATTCGCGCTGCCGCCGAACGGGCAGGAATCGAGATCGAGGTCGACTCGGCCGGGACCGGAAGCTGGCATGTCGGGCAACGGCCACACGAAGGGTCCCGCAAAGCATCCGCCGCTGTCGGCCTTGAACTGAAAAGTCGCGCTCGCGTGATCAGTCCGGAAGATTTCGATCGATTCGACCTGATTCTCGCGATGGATCGAGCCAACCTTGAGGACCTCCTCCTTCTCTCGCCGTCATCCTCGAAGAAGATCCGCCTGTTGATGGAATTCGACCCGGATTCCTTATACGACGAAGTCCCAGATCCTTACTACGGAACCCAAGAAGACTTCGAACGGATGGTTGAACTGATTCTCCCAGCAGCGGAAGGTGTGATCGAAGCGATCGAACAAGGGAAGGTCTAGAAATGGGATGGGCATCATTCGAACTCGACTCGATCGACGGCACACCAGTAATCATCAAGCGCACTACCTACGACGCCACTCTGGAAGCCGACGGTCTCCGGGCTCTGGCCAATGCGGGCGCTCCAGTCCCCCAGGTGTTTCGGGCCGAAAAAGACCATCTGGCGATGGCTCGAGTCTCGTCAGAACCTCGGTGGGGAGAACTCGGCGAAGCTCTGGCGGAAGTGCATCGCGCCACTTGGGACCAATTTGGGTATCCGATAGACAACGTCATCGGCTCTCTTCCTCAACCGAACTCTCCCAATAGATCCTGGGGAGAATTCTTCGCCGAAAACCGAGTACGTTGCCATCTCGAAGATCCTCGCGTTCCTAAGGATTTGGTGCGCCGCTTGAATGCCGCTTGCGATGGGCCCCTCCAGGAACTGCTAGAGGAACACGCTCCAAGCCCAAGCCTGGTTCACGGAGACCTCTGGGCCGGAAACGTAATCGATGGTTGGTGGTTGATCGACCCCGCCGTCTCCTATTCGGACCGCGAGGTAGAACTGGCGTTTATGGAGGTATTCGGCGGATTCCCGAAAGAGATCTGGGACTCTTACAACGCTGCCTGGCCCCTGCCAGATAGCTGGTTGCAGAGACGCCCCGCTCTCCAACTCCATCATCTCTTGGTCCACGTCCGTCTCTTCGGTGGAGGCTACGCGGGGATGGTCGCTGACCGCCTTGACAGACTCGGGTGGTGAACTAATCCGGGAGGACGGCCCCACCGGCTAGGAAATCTCGATACCACAGACCGGACTTCTTCATTCTCCGTTCCAGGGTTTTCGGATCAACCCGGATTAGCCCAAACTTCTTTGAGTATCCGTAACTCCACTCGAAATTGTCGAGGAGCGACCACACGTAATACCCAGCCAAGTTCACACCGTTTTCTATCGCCTGGTGCATGGCATCGATATGGAGTCTCAGATATTCGATCCTGTCCTGGTCTTCGACCACTCCCCGCTCATCCAGCACATCGTCCGGGTAAGCCGCCCCGTTCTCGGTGACGTAGATCGGAATCGGCGGATATTCGTCCTTCAACCAATCGAGAACCTTGACCAGTCCCTCCGGGGTTACTGCCCATCCCATGTCAGTCGTCGGACCAGCAGGAGCAAACAGATCCAATTGGTCGACGCCGGGCATCACCGTCCGGTCTGGCATCCCCGGCGCGAACTTCGCCATGACCACGTTGTAGTAGTTCACCCCCAAAAAATCGGATGGTTGACACTTCTCTGCCAGTTCGTCTACGTCTATCACATCTGCTACCGAGAATCTTTCATGGAATTCGCGGATGAGATCTGGGTAAGTGCCGTAGAAGATCCCGTCGAGGAAAAGCCGCATCATTTGGATGTTCCCCCGATCAGCCGCGTCGAGATCTTCTGGCGAATTGGAGGCAGGCCATTTCGGGACCAAATTCGGTGCCGCCCCATAGCTCGAAGTGCGGGAACCGTCCATAGCTCGCATAGCTGTCAAAGCCTCGTGGTGGGCAAGCAAGTGGTGGTGGGCCGCAACGTATGAACTCCCCGCATCACTCAGCCCAGGGGCATGGCCACCAGAGCCGTATCCCAAGAAAGCGCTGCAGAACGGTTCGTTGAGAGTTGTCCACAAATCGACTAGATCCCCGAGGGATTCTTTCATGACTTTGGCGTAGTTGGTGAACCAAGCCACGGACCGGTGATCGAGCCATCCCCCACTCTCATGAAGTGCTTGCGGCAGATCCCAGTGGTAGAGCGTCACCATTGGCTCGATCTCGACCTCAACGAGGGCTTCGACCAGTTTCCGATAGAACTCGATACCCGCCTTGTTGACCTCACCGCATCCGCGGGGAATCACCCGAGGCCAAGACACCGAGAATCGGTAAGAATCGACGCCCAATTCCTTCATTAGGGCCACGTCTTCTCGAAATCGGTGATAGTGATCGGCTGCGATGTCCCCGTTATCCCCGTTCAGAACCCTGCCCGGGGTATGGCTGTAAACATCCCATATTGATTCGCCTCGGCCGTCCTCAGCGACCGCTCCTTCGATTTGGTACGCGGATGTGGCAACCCCCCACTTGAACTCTTCGGGAAACGATCTAGCCATGGTGAGCGAACCTCACTCTCCTATTCGTGTCTGATGGTCCTTCGGGAGGAACCGCCCATTCGAGCCGCATCACTATGCCCGGCACGATAAGCGCTCGCAAGTCGGAATCACCCTTCTTTCTGACTCCTTGACCATCGTTCTCCGATCAAAAAGCGGGAACCGATCAAGGGCTTCGGTCAAGACATTGGTGCCACGGCCGGGGGGAGAATGCAAGAGAAAGCCCAACGACTGCCCGCCCTTTCGCCTAGGTGCTTTCTTGACCGTGGGAGGGCTTACGGTCCCGGCGGTTCGGGGGAACCGTCGGGACTCTGCCCTTCAGATCGGAAGCCGTCTCGGTAGGCTTCGTAATCGGGGTTCCGCACCTTCTCCGCTCGAAATCACACTCGCCCATTTTCGCCGAGTTGTCACACCCGACCACACCTCGAGCCCAAACCACCAATTACGCCATTAAGTAACTTGATAATAGAACACTCAGGTTATAATCTATACCTCAACTGAAATATGCACTGTTAGGTCTTGACAGACTCGTCATGACACCTTTATCAAGAACATGACAAACCTTTTTCGTATTGATAGGAGCACAATATGGCCCGCGCAGTCGGCATCGACCTCGGCACCACCAACTCGGTAATCGCCACCCTCGACGGGAACGAACCAACGATTATCGCTAACGCCGAAGGATCGCGAACCACCCCATCAGTAGTCGCCTTCAAAGACGGGGATGTCTTGGTTGGAGAGGTAGCCAAGCGCCAGGCCATCACCAACCCCGACAGGACAATTCGATCGGTCAAACGGGAGATGGGGACCGACTGGTCTGTCGAAATCGACGGCCACAAATACACCGCTCAGGAGATATCGGCTCGAATCCTGATGAAGCTGAAGCGCGACGCGGAAGCCTTCCTGGGCGAACCAGTCACTGACGCGGTAATCACCGGCCCGGCCTATTTCAATGACGCCCAGCGCCAGGCCACAAAAGAGGCCGGCCAGATTGCGGGGCTCAACGTTCAACGGATCATCAACGAACCGACCGCTGCCTCCTTGGCCTATGGGCTCGAAAGCGACCACGAGCATTCGATTCTGGTGTTCGATCTTGGAGGCGGGACTTTCGACGTCTCGGTTCTCGAGATCGGCGACGGCGTTTTCGAAGTAAAGGCCACCCATGGTGACACCCACCTGGGCGGAGACGACTGGGACCAGGCCATCATCGACTGGATGGTCAAAGGATTCAAAGACGAACATGGCATCGACCTGTCGGCTGACAAGATGGCGATCCAACGCCTGAAGGAAGCCGCGGAAAAGGCGAAAATCGAGCTCTCTTCAGTCACCGAGACCGAAATCAATCTCCCCTTTATCACCGCGACCCCCGAAGGCCCGCTTCACCTACAACTGAAACTGAAGAGGTCCGAATTCCAGAAACTCACCGATAGTCTCCTAGAACGCTGCAAAGCCCCCTTCAACCAGGTTATCCAAGACGCCGGAATCTCCATCTCCGACATTCGCCATGTGGTGATGGTCGGCGGAGGAACTCGGATGCCAGCGGTCCAGGAACTGGTCAAGAAGATGACCGGGAAAGACCCCCACAAGGGCGTGAACCCCGATGAGGTCGTTGCCGCTGGCGCCGCCATCCAAGCTGGAGTGCTTAAGGGTGACGTCAAAGACATCCTCCTGCTCGACGTCACCCCGCTTACTCTCGGGATTGAGACCAAAGGCGGGATGATGACCAAGATGATCGAGCGGAATACCACCATCCCGACCCGCAAGACCGAGACTTTCACGACCGCCGAAGACAACCAGCCCGAAGTGGAGATCAACGTCTTGCAGGGCGAAAGGTCAATGGCTGCCGACAACAACAGCCTCGGGAAATTCCGCCTTACCGGAATCCCCCCAGCCCCGATGGGGGTCCCCCAGATTCAAGTGACCTTCGACATCGACGCAAACGGAATCGTAAACGTCTCGGCAAGAGATATGGCTACCGGCAAAGAGCAGGCCATGACCATCACCGGCGGGTCCGCTCTAGCCAAGGACGATATTGATCGGATGGTTGCCGACGCTGAGTCCTACGCCGAAGAGGACCGCAAGAGGCGAGAAGCCGCTGAGACAAGGAACCAGGCCGACCAGCTCGTTCACCAGACCGAGAAGGTCCTCAAAGAAAACGACTCAACCCTGACTTCGGATGAGAAGAAGAGTATCGAAGAGAAGGTCGCATCTTTGAAGGCAGTCCTGGCCAATGAGAAGGCCGAGACAACCGAAATCCGCTCGGGGATTGACGCTCTCGTCGAAACCAGCCAGGGCGTTTTCACTCGGGTCTATCGAGAGGCGGCAGCCCAGAACGCATCGGCTGGGAAGGGTGAAGAAGACGAGTCCAAGAGCGACGAAGAGATAGTCGAAGCCGAGATTGTCGACGACGCGGAGGATGAATCGTGAGTTCAGAGCCTTCCGCAAAAGAGCAGCCCGACAAACCGCTCCCAGAAGGCTCCTCCGGGGATTCTCCTGAAGAAAAGGGCGATTCTCCCAAAGGAAAGATCGAAGAAGCGACCTCTTCCAAAGAAGAGCTTGAGGAGTCCAAAGCCGCGCCCGACCCAGAGGATCTCGGGGTCGTTCTCCCCGAGGACTCCTCCGAGGCCATCACTCTCCTTCTGAAGGAGCTGGCAACAGCACGTTCAGACGCCACGTCGTATCTGGACGATCTACAGAGAGTTGCTGCTGACTTCGCCAACTTCCGTTCCAGATCCAATCGCGAGCAACGGATGACACGAGAAATGGCGGCCGAGCGTGTTGTGACTGCCCTGCTTCCCGTGATCGACAGCCTCGATGAAGCACTCAAATCGAAAACCCATACCGACGCCGAGGCCAAGATCCTTTCAGGTGTCAAGTCAATTCGCGATCAACTGATAGAAGTCCTTGAGAAAGAGGGTTTGGAATCGGTGAAATCTATGGGATCACCATTTGATCCCGAAGTTCACGAGGCCATACTGTCAAAGGGCGATGGAGAACTGGTTGTCACCCAGGTACTCCGCCGGGGATACAAGCTGAAAGGACGAGTGATCCGAGCAGCCCTCGTTGGCCTGGAGGGGAAAGGATCATCCGAAACCAAAGACGGGGCCCCCTCCGAGAAGAAGAAGGATTCTGGACACAAAAGCGACGGAGACAAGGAAGGCCTCGCAGACAACAAGAGCGGCTCGGAAAAGGGCAAGAAACACGGCGACGCTAGCGATCCTGAGACCAGCGGGGAACAAGAGAGTACGGACGCATGAACAGAGAATGGGTAGAGAAGGATTTCTACAAAACCCTCGGGATTCCCAAGGATTCGCCTCCCGAAGAAATCAAGCGTGCCTATCGCCGCCTTGCCCAGAAGCTTCACCCTGATGCCAATCCGGGTGATGCCGCCGCTGAAGAGAAGTTCAAGCAGGTCTCGGAAGCGTATTCGGTCCTCGGAGACCCAAAGCAGCGGGAGGAATACGACCAGGTCCGTCGTCTCTCCGAGGGTGGGTTCGGAAGCACCTGGAGAGTCGGAGGACCAGACGACCTCACCGATATCTTTGCTGGTTTTGGTGGAATGGGCGATGTTATCTCCGGGTTCGGGCAGGCGCGCGCTGGAGGGCCCCAGAAGGGGGCGGACTCCACTGCCACCATCAATATCTCCTTCGAAGACGCCATCCGCGGAGTGACAACGGATGTGCAGGTTCGAGGCGAGGCGTCATGTTCTCGCTGCCACGGAAACGGCGGCGAACCGGGGACCGTCGTCAAGACCTGCCCGGCCTGCGGTGGAACCGGCCACATTGCGCAGAATCAGGGATTGTTCGCTTTCCCCATAACCTGCCAAACGTGCAACGGCCAAGGCAGGACCATCGAACAGCCCTGCACTAGATGCCACGGTTCGGGGCGCGAAGTGAAAAGCCGAAGCATCAGACTCAAGATCCCGGCCGGCGTCCGGAACAACTCGACTGTGAGGCTTCGCGATAAGGGGATGCCCGGTGTCAACGGTGGTCCCCCCGGAGATCTTCTTGTCACCATCAAGGTCGCTGAACATCCAGTTTTTGGACGCTCTGGGAACAACCTCACTGTTACTGTCCCGATCTCCTTCTCTGAAGCGACCTTAGGCACCAAGCTGGATATCCCGACTCTTGAGGGGAAAGTCACACTTCGAATTCCGCCCGCGACTCCTTCAGGGAAAACGTTCCGGGTCCGGTCTCTCGGCGTGACTCCCACTAGGGGTCGCCGAGGCGATCTCCTGGTAAAAGTAGAAGTAGTAGTCCCCGAGAAGCTTTCCAGAGACGAGAAGCGGCTCATAACACAGCTCGCCGAAGTTCAAAACGGTGACATCCGCGCTGATCTTTGGCAGCGAGCCGGAAAGGCTGGGGTGTAAACCGATCATGGGAGCCAGAAGATCTGAAAACGCAGTATTCGTGATATCGGTGGCAGCCGAACTGGCTGGTATGCACCCTCAGACTCTTCGGATCTATGAGAGAAAGGGACTGATCGATCCTTACCGTACCCCCGGTGGGACAAGGCGTTATTCCCAGGAAGACATCGACAAACTCAGTCTGATCCAAGAGCTCACCGAGCAAGGTCTGAACCTGGAGGGTGCCCGCCGAGTCATGGATCTTCAGAATCGCATCGAGGCTCTTGAGAAGAAGGTGGCCGCACTCACTGACGAGCTGGAGAAGGCCCGAGCCGAAGCTTCGGAACAAGCCCAGGTGATTCACCAGTCATACCGAAGAGAGATAGTCCTTCGGACGGAAGCCTTGCCAGACATTCGTCGAAATCGGTGACGAACCGACTGAGCCGACGGACCAGTGAGTTTCTGAACGGGCTTGATCTAGCGGTCTGTTTCTCGTCCCTAAGGTATCAGTCTCTGGAGCGAAGAGAGGATCGGATGTCTCAAGTCAACAGGACAATCGTCGCCGTCTTCGTAGCGCTGCTCATCGCAGGCTGCGGCGTCACCGATGGAACAGGGAACGGAACAGACTCCCGCGAAAACGGCGAATTCGGAAGCAAGGAGTGCTCGATTCAGGTGGGAGAACCGATATCGGAAAGCTGGGCTGTGTCGGGACCATCTGACGTCCCAGCATGGTCCCTCTATTGGAGTCCTGGAGTCTCCGGGCCGGATTCTGTCCTCAGTTTCAGCTGCAATGCCGGACCCGACCGAAGCCTTGCACTCGAGATAGTGGGAGCGTCCTCTGAATCTGATTTCCCCTTCGGGCCCGGGATCTATCAGATCACACCTGGGAATCATTTTTGGGATGAGATCCCTCCCGAGCCGGGGCAAGTCAAAGTTGCAGTTTTGACTCCCGGGATCCCCTGGAACGTCATCGAAGGAACCCTGACAATCGATACCTGGGACTCGGGACACATCGCAGGTCACATCGACCTTTCTCTCGCAGACGCAACCGATCCACAGCGGACGGCCCCAGCCGAGGTCTCCTTCGATATCCCGTGCCAGGGAACCGTCTGCGGCTGACCACAACCCAGTTGTCCCCAGACCTCGTGGCGGTAACGGAATGGAGATCTTGAGGAGTTCCTAGACTCCACTCGGATTTTGGGGCAACCGACCACCGTTACCATTCCAGTCCCATGTCCCGTTCACTCTCCATACGCAACGTCGCCCTCGTCGCGCACGTCGACCACGGAAAGACGACTCTCGTGGACGCATTGCTGCGCTCTACAGGCGTCTTCGCTGCCCACGAGGCTCTCGTCGAGCGGGTGATGGACTCCAACGATCAAGAGAGAGAACGCGGAATCACCATTCTCTCCAAAGCTGCCTCCATCGAATGGAAAGGCGTTCGGATCAATCTGGTGGATACTCCTGGGCACGCCGACTTCGGAGGCGAAGTCGAGCGCGCTCTCGCCCTGGTCGACGGGATTCTTCTTCTGGTCGACGCTGCCGAAGGCCCAATGCCCCAGACCCGTTACGTCCTCTCCAAGGCTTTAGAGCGGAATCTCCCCGCCGTTCTCGTTGTCAACAAAGTCGACCGCCCAGATGCCCGCATCGAAGAAGTAGTCGATTCGGTATACGAACTGTTTATGGATCTTGACGCACACGATCATCACATCGAGTTCCCGATAGTCTCCGCCATCGCCCGGAAAGGGAGAACAATGTCGGGGATGGGGATTCCCCCGGCAGACTCCAATATGTCGGCCCTGCTTGACACGATCATCGATGTCTTGCCTCCACCCGCTGGTGACCCGAACAAGCCTCTCCAGGCTTTGGTCACCAACCTGGACGCCTCCGACTATCTGGGACGCCTCGCAGTCGGGAGGGTCGTTAACGGTGTTCTCCGAGTGGGCTCGACGGTGGCCCTCTGTCAATCCGACGAGAATGCCACGCCAATTCGGCGACGTTTGGTGACGCTTCTGGGTTTCAAGGGCGTCAACAGATCCGAGGTTTCCGAACGACTGGCCGGCGATCTGTTCGTGATTTCCGGTTTCCCCGAGGTGGAGATCGGAGATACCCTCGCCTCGCCCGAAGATCCCCATCCTCTCCCCCGCCTGACTGTCGACGAACCCGTCATCAAGATGTCGTTCGGGGTCAACACTTCCCCCTTGGCAGGACGAGATGGGTCTCTTCTGACCTCCAGACAGATCAAGGACCGCCTCGAGCGCGAGGTCCTGGGAAATGTGTCGATACGAATCAGCCCCACTTCATCTCCCGAGGTGATCGAGGTTGCTGGCCGAGGCGAGTTGCAGTTGGCAGTCCTGATCGAGTCGATGCGTCGAGAAGGATTCGAGCTCCAAGTGAGCCGACCAGAGGTGATAATCCGGGAGATCAATGGGCGGCCGCACGAACCAGTGGAACGAGTGATCGCCGACGTCCCAGACGAGCATGTGGGGACCGCAACCCAGGCGATCGCCTCACGAAAAGGCCAGGTAGCGGACATTCGTCCCGGCGACCATGGGAGGACAATTGTCACTCTGACCGCCCCATCGCGCGGACTGATTGGCTTCCGTTCAATGATGCTCACCGCAACCCGCGGTACTGCCCTGATTCACCAACAGCACGCCGGTTGGATCCCGTGGGCAGGCGATATCTCGACCAATCGGGGTGGAGCAGTGATCGCCGATCGCGAAGGTAGTTCCACCGCTTACGCCCTCGACAACCTTCAGAAGCGGATCCAGTTGTTCATCGGCTCCGGGGAAGACGTGTACGAAGGGATGATTTTCGGCGAGAACAGCCGTCCGGAAGAGATGACGGCTAATCCCACCAAGCCCAAGCAGCTAACGAATATCAGAGCGGTCGGTTCAGATGAGACGGTGAAACTGACTCCTCCGAGAAGACTGACTCTGGAGACCGCGATCGAATGGATTGGCGAAGACGAACTCGTCGAAGTCACCCCCAAATCGGTTCGTGTCAGGAAGCGTTTTCTGAGCGATCAAGAACGCCGACTCTCCGCCAAGAAGAAGCGTTGAGACCCTGTTGACAGACAGGTCGGATTCCGAGAGCGCCGCACATCATCTGAGCGGAGCAACCGACACGCCCAGTATTCGGGAAGCTTCAGTCGTCGTTAACGAAAACCTTGTTCAGGATGACCGAGACGATCGAGATCACCAGCGCACCAAGGAAAGCCGACACAAGTCCGTCCTTGAAAGATCCGTCAGCGTCAATGCCGGCGATATCCAGACCCGAGGTCAGCCAAGCCGTAAGAGCAAGCATGGCGGCGTTGATCACCAGAGTGAAAAGCCCCAACGTCATAAGCCTTATCGGGAAAGATAGGAACTTGATGATCGGCTTGATGAATGCGTTCACCAATCCAAACACCAACGCAACGATCAGGACGGCTAGCCACTCTTTTGAGAGACCAATACCGGTGACAATCTTCGCCGCACACCAGAGTGCGACCGCATTCACCAGGAGTTTGATGATGATTCGCATGGATCAAGCATACAGCGCACCGCTTCCTCGGCCGGGGAGAAAGGGGGTCTGTCGCGAAGTAATCCGGTTCGGCTTCAAACCCATGAGGCTAGGATCGACCTCGATGAACCCTATAGTCAGCGACCGACTCACCCTCCGCCGATTCACCCCACAGGACGCCACCGGCCTCTTCGAATATCTCTCTCTCCCTGAGGTAGTGCACTTCGAGCCCTACGACCCGTTCACCATGGAACAGGCGATCGCCGAAGCAGAGAGGCGATCACATCTGGACGAGTTCCTGGCAGTCTGCCTCAACTCCGACGATCGCCTAATCGGGAACCTGTACTTCCAGGGTCAGGATCCGAACGATTGGGGTAACTGGGAACTCGGCTATGTCTTCCATTCAGCGTTCCAGGGCATGGGATACGCCACTGAGGCCTGCCAGGCTCTCCTCCGACACGGGTTCTCCGACCTGGGGGTGCGCAGGGTGGTCGCGATGTGCAACCCGGACAACACGCCGTCCTGGAAGCTCCTGGAGCGACTCGGATTCAGGAGGGAAGGCCACCTCCGACAGAACGTCTCATTCCGAAACGACACCGACGGAAACCACATCTGGCAGGACACATACATGTATGCCCTGTTGGCCGAAGAGTTCTCGACGGAGCGCTAATAACCGGGCTTGGCCAGGAGCCCTAGTTTCCGGACTCGCTTGTAGGTGAATGCGGCGATCAACGAGGCCACTCCCAGGTAACCGATCGACTGTGCAACCGCCCACGCAAGGTTCCGTCCGAGGATATCTCCCGTCGCCAGGTATGCCCGCATCGCTTCAAAAACATTGGCTGTTGGCAAAGCATGAGCCACCCCCTGCAACCAGCCGGGGAGGACCGACACCGGGTAGAACACTGCCGAGACAGGTTGGATCAAGAATGCGAGCGACCAAGCGAGGACCTCGGCGTTAGAACCGAAACGCATCACCGCCGACCGGATCACTAGACCGAGCGCCCAGCCGAAAACAAGGAGGGCGCCCAACCCGGGAAGGAGGATCGATCCCAGTTTGAGGAGATTGAAGCCGAACCAAGCGTTGGCGATCACTATAAGGAAAGAGGTCCCGATTCCCACTCGGATGATCGAGAAGATCAATGATCCCATCACGTATTCCGATTGTTTGAGGGGAGACGCGTAAAGGTTCACGATGTTTCTGTCCCACACGTCAATTAGCTGGGTTATCGCCAGTTCTTGTTGTGACCGGAACATGAGATCCCAGAGGAGGACCGCCCCAAGGAGGACGCTCGCGCCCCCGGGGAGATTGGCCTGGGCTCCAGCCAGATATTGGGTAATGAATCCCCAGAGAACCACTTCGATCACCGGCCAGTAGAAGAGTTCGAATATCCGCATGGGGCTGTGCCGCATTACATACCAGTTCTGGCGGAGAATTCCACGAGTCCGGAGCCAACTCATTCCCGCCTCCCTTTGGCCACCCTCAGAAACACTTCTTCGAGGTCGTCCGCGTGGAACTGCTCCCGCAATTCGGCTGGGCGTCCGTCGGCGAAAATCTGGCCTTTTGAGAGGAAGAGAACACGGTGAGCAAGCTTCTCAATCTCGATCATGTTGTGAGAAGTAATGAAGATCGTCATCCCTCGTTCTTCGCCTAGGCGACGGAGAATCTCCCGGACGTCGTAGGCGTGCTCCGGGTCGAGACTCGAGGTTGGTTCGTCAAGAATCAGAAGCTCGGGTCGATTGATAAGGGACTTGGCCAGGTTCACAAGAGTCTGCTGTCCGGACGACATCGACTGAAGGGGTTGACGGGCCAGCTCACCTAGGTTGAAGAGGTCGATTGCCTCGTCCACAGCTTGACGGGTGTTCTTGACTCCGTACAGGTCGGCATAGATGGTCAACACCTCGCGGAGGCGGAGCCGCCAGGGGAAGGCGGTGTATGAGGCGGAGAAATTGGTCCGGGCTATTGCCTTGCTCCGCTCGTTCACCACATCGGATCCGAGGACCGTCACTGTCCCGGTGTCAGGGAGCGTGAGCCCGAGGACGCACTGGATAATCGTGGTTTTCCCAGCACCGTTTGGCCCTAAGAGCGCACAGATTTCTCCTTCAGGCACGTCGAATGAGACGTCCTGAACAGCAACCTTGCCGCGGAAGGATTTCGTAAGCCCGGAAACCTGGATGGCGTAAGTCACAACGGGCTCAGCGTAGAGCCTTCACCGACAATAGGTGGAAGGTTTGTTCGGGAGAAGAGCGATCTCTCCCGATATGTCGAGCCCAGCCCTCGGCACACGATTCTCTGACTGAGGAAGGGTCCGGCACGAAGACCCGGATTAGCTGACAGGGCACTTGACAGGAGAGAGAGAGAGAGAGAGAGAGAATCCCGTCGCTCTCGGATGTGACATAGCGAAGGGAAACATCGTGACACGCAGAATCTCCACCCGCCTTCTTACCAGTGCTCGACGACTCGTAATCACCATGACAGCAACTGCGGTACTTCTTGTCTCTGGTTCATATGTCGCTCACGCAAATTCGTGGGGGCCGCGAAGCTCGTGGTACAACGGCGAGGTCGTGGTTTCGGGTTTCGGTTATCAGAATCGGGTTGACAACGGTTCCTACGCCACTGTGACAGCAGTAGACAAGCTGAAAGACGGAAACGATATCTACGCGAAAACCCGCTGGGAAAGGCTTACGGAGTACTGCATCAGATTCGGAGCGAGCAAGGTTGTTGAAGGAAGCGTAAGTGTATGTAGCGTCTCTAGCAGATATTTCGACTCAATCTCGAGGACTCGAACTGGCGATTCGACGGTCCCAATTGTCGCTACCAAGACTCAGAGTTGGTGTGACGAAAACGGGACTTTGTGCGCATACAAAGGCTTGAAGTCGATCTCCTACGCGTGCGCTCAGATGGGCTGGCCAGTTCCCGACAGTTGCACTTACGCGTCGGTAGAGTTTCACCTGCCGTGACCACTGCCGGAACAGACAGCCCCGCACTCCGCATATCCTCGTTTTCGGTCCTCCGCAATACCACTACGGTTGTGACTGTTCAAGACGCGTTCTTCGGTGTCGGTTCCCATGTGATCGCCGGAGCTAACGGAGCGGGGAAGTCGTCGCTGGTTGCAGGATTGGCAGGGCTTCTGCGTTCGACAGGATTAGCCGACTTCGGCGGAGTCGACGTTCGGTCTTCGTCGGGTCGTCGTCTCGTTGGGTACATGCCTCAGCAGCCCACAGGCCTGGATCACATGACTGTGGAATCGGGTATTACCTATGCCCAGTCAATAACCGACCGCGACCGTCCGGGGATCGGCGGAATCATCTCGAAGGTGGGTTTAGAAGGATGCGAATCCACTCGGATTCGCCATCTCAGTGGGGGGCAACGCCGCCTCGCGTATCTGGCGATGGTGTTGGCTCAGACACCCAAGGTGTTGTTGTTGGACGAGCCGACCACTGGCCTGGATGCGACGCATCGGCTCAAGATCCGAGAGATTATTCGCGGTCTGTCCGAGTCGACTTGCGTGATCACCACATCCCATTCCCCCGACGACTTGGACTCTCTTGCCGATCATCTGATCGTGTTCAAGGACGGAGAATCCGTCTTTGACGGGCCAGGACTGCAGTTTCTACGGTCGCCCGACGCCGAACAGGCCCGGTCCTGGGATACAGCCCTGGCAAAGGTCGAGGAGGCGGAAGAATGAGCGGAACCGATACCCGTCCTGAACCCGTTTCCCGAACGTTCTGGTGGTGGGCTACCGCAGGACTAGCTGCCCTTCAACTCTCTCACTTCTTCGGCCGGGGTTTCTACTGGGTCGTCGACACCGAATGGGCGGTCTGGGAATACCTGTTCTCACTCATCTTCTTCGGGCCCGCGGTCGCCGGCCTCGCCGCCTGGCAAGGACGCTCATTGAATCGTTCGGCGTGGCTGCTCAGAGGCCGACCTTGGCAGGCGGTCTCGGATTTCTTCGGTGAAGTGCTGATCATTGCCTACGGGGTGTTCGCAAGTGGACTGATCTTCGCGTGGGCGGCCAGTGTCTGGTCTGGAGCACAGCCGAGCCTGAGGCCGGGAACCTACATAGACATTGCCCTCGGATTCCTTGCCCTCTCGGCATACGCAGCGGTCGGATTCGCAGTTGGGATCCGTGTCCCGGCCAAACCGATATCTGCCGTCACAGTGGTTGGGACCTTCGCGTTGACTATGTGGGGGTGGGTCGCCGGGTTCGAGTCGGCCTTCCGGCTGGGAGGCGCCTCAGCAGGCCTCAGCGACTTGGCGTCCTCTTGGCAAGTGAGACTCTATAGGCTGGTGTTTTGGAGCGCGGTGATCGGGATTTCCTACCTGGCAGCCTCGCCCATAATCGCTCCACTCCGCCGCCGCCGACTAGTTGCCTCAATCGCCGGACTCGCTTTCGCCGGATGCATAGCAATCGGTGGAAGTGGCTCAATTCCGATATTCACACTGGTTGACACCGAATACGTCTGCACCGGAGACACCCCCGAAATGTGCGTCCTGAAACGATTCGAACGCTACCTAGAGCCACTATCCCAAGCGGTGGAAGCCAACCCCGTGATACGCGCACTAGTGACCGCATCCCCCCGGGTCTCACGCGTTTTAGGGATCGGATTCAGCCGCGATTTCCGGTTGTTTGACCTACCTCCAAACCCCGAACGCGAAGAAGAACTCAAGGACTTCATTGCTCAACTCGCCTTAGAACTGTGCTATCCAGGATGTTTCTCCCACGAGAAAATCGTCGAAAGCCCTGACCCCTTCATGGATCCGGATATCTGGAGCAAATATATGCTTCTCTACGAGTGGACCATGATCAACTCGGGTCTTGAATGGGAAAGGCCACCCGACGCCGAGCCCCTCCCCGAAGGTCCCCCCGATTCCCCAGAGGTTCAGGAGTGGCTTCGGGACATCTTGGACCAGTTCCCGTCATGTAACGAATGAAGCCAATGATCCTGATTGCCAAAGCCTGGCGTCTGCACCTCCTGCTATGGGCAAGTTTGGGGATGAGTGTCATGGCCGGGATACTGGACTCCCCCATTCGAATCCCCGCCAGGGATGTCTCCGACATAGTGTTTCCGCTGTTTCCTCTAGCAGTATCCACCGCCTACACCGCCTGCGATGAAGTCCTTACGACCGCCCCATTCGAAAGCCGCCACCACAACAGACGTCTTCGGCGTCTCGCTCTCTGGATCATCGCTCTCCTCGTCGGCCTCGCTGGCTCATGGGGAGCCACAACAGTGTCGGCTGCATCGTTCGTAGTACTGGCGCGCAACACAACCCTGTTCCTAGGGATCGTGTCCATTTTCGGCCCCAGAGGCGCCTCATCCGTCTCAGGAGCCCTCGCCTCCTACTGTTCGATAACCTGGATCATCGGTTCGAACGGAATCAACGACCAGCCCCAGTGGTGGGCTCTACCCCTTTATCCGGCCGATTCGGCCAGCGCCCTCTGGATCGCCGTGGTAACAGGTGTGATCAGCGCCATCGCGGTAGTAGGCCAACGCCCAATTGAACGCCAGTAGTTCTCACGCTGAATGCCCCGCCGTCCTGTCAGGCCTGGCTAAACGCCAACTCGGAACCCGAGACGTCCACAACCACCTTTGAACCCTCCTGAAATTCGCCTTCGAGGAGCTTCACCGCCAAAGGATCGGCGATCCGCGTCTGGATAACCCGTTTGAGAGGACGAGCACCAAAAGCCGGGTCATACCCCTCCTCGGCAATCAGATCCTTGGCAGCGTCAGTGACCTCCAGTTCGAGCCGTCGGTCCATCAGCCTCGACTTGAGACCAACAAGTTGGATGTCCACAATCTCTCGGATCTGTTCGGGACCCAACCGCGAAAACACGATCTGATCGTCAACCCGATTCAAGAACTCTGGACGGAAATGTCCCCGGACCGCCGCCATGACCTTGGACTCGATCGTCTCACGATCCGTATCAAGGGTGATGAATTCAGAACCCAGATTGGATGTCATTATCAGGACCGCGTTGGTGAAATCGACGGTCCGCCCTTGACCATCGGTGAGACGTCCATCATCTAGGACTTGAAGCAGAACGTTGAACACGTCCGCGTGGGCTTTCTCGATCTCGTCAAGCAACACCACCGAATAAGGCCTTCTCCTCACCGCCTCAGTGAGCTGGCCCCCCTCGTCGTATCCGACATACCCGGGAGGCGCTCCGATGAGTCTGCTCACAGAGAATTTCTCCATGTACTCCGACATGTCGATCCGGACCATTGCCCGTTCGTTGTCGAAGAGAAACTCGGCTAACGCCCGCGCCAGTTCAGTCTTTCCTACACCAGTCGGCCCCAAGAACAGGAAAGAACCGATCGGTCGGTTGGGATCGGAGAGTCCGGCTCGATTCCGGCGAACCGCATTTGAGACCGCAGTTACTGCCTCGTCTTGTCCGATCACCCGCTGATGCAGATGCTCCTCCAAATGGATCAGGCGCTCAGTCTCCCCCTGCATCAACTTGGCCACGGGGATCCCGGTCCACCTTGCCACCACCTCAGCGATGTCCTGCTCGGACACTTCTTCCGAGAGCATCCTCCTGTCTTCGTGAAGTTTGGCCAGCTCACCTTGACGCTCAACGAGCTCGGACTCAAGAGCAGGGAGAGTCCCATATTGCAGTTCTGCCGCCTTGGCGAGATCCCCAGCCTTCATCGCCCTTTCACCGGCGATCTTCGTCTCTTCGATCTTCTCTTTGGCTGAGCGAATCCCGGTGATAGCTTCTTTCTCAAGGTTCCACGCCGCGGTGAGAGCATCAATCTGGGCGTTTGTATCGGCGAGATCCTGTTCCAGCTTGGCGAGGCGTTCCTTGGAGACCTTGTCTTTCTCCTTCTTCAGGGCTTCACGTTCAATCTCGAGCTGCATCTTCCGGCGAGTCGGTTCGTCGATCTCTTCCGGCATGGAGTCGATCTCGATCCGCAAGCGAGAAGCCGCCTCGTCGATGAGGTCGATCGCCTTGTCGGGGAGCTGTCGAGCCGCGATGTATCGGTTCGAGAGAACTGCGGCCGCCACCAGAGCCGAATCGGTGATCCTCACACCGTGGTGAACTTCGTAGCGTTCTTTGAGGCCTCTCAGGATCCCAACGGTCTCTTCCACCGTTGGCTCATCGATGTACACGGGCTGGAACCGACGCTCCAATGCAGCGTCTTTCTCGACATGCTTGGAGTATTCGTCGAGAGTTGTCGCTCCGATCATCCTGAGCTCGCCCCTTGCCAGCATCGGCTTGAGCATGTTGGACGCGTCCATCGACCCTTCGGCCGCCCCGGCGCCAACGATGGTGTGCATCTCGTCAATGAAAGTGATGATCCCGCCTTCGGCCGCCTTGATCTCGTCGAGTACAGCCTTCAGCCGTTCCTCAAACTCGCCACGGTATTTGGCACCCGCAACCATTGACCCAAGGTCGAGAGCCACAACCTTCTTGTTTTTGAGACCTTCCGGGACGTCACCATCGGCGATTCGACGAGCGAGGCCTTCGACGACTGCGGTCTTCCCAACACCCGGTTCGCCGATCAGAACCGGGTTGTTCTTCGTCCTCCGAGAAAGGACTTGGATGATCCGGCGAATCTCATCGTCCCGACCGATCACGGGATCAAGCTTCCCTGAAGCAGCCAAGGCCGTCAGATCCCGCCCGTATTTCTCAAGGACGTTCATGGTGGATTCCGGGTCCAAGGTCGTGACTTTCCTGTCTCCCCTCACCTTCTTCAACGCCTCGACCAGACTCTCGCGAGTTGCCCCGTGGGATCGCAGCAGATCACCAGCGGCGCCCGCCGACTCAGCCAACGCGAT
>CAYTVW010000004.1:0-19490 GCA_964441865.1 uncultured Acidimicrobiaceae bacterium | reverse complement strand
AGCGCCAGCGAAAGTCAACCTCTCGTTGGAGGTGAAGAAGCCGGGAACCGAGGGGCTTCATCCGCTGCGTTCTCTGGTGCAGGCGGTCGAATGGTGTGACCGGCTGGTCGTGGAGGTCGCCGAGAGCGAAGACCAGATGACCGTTGTGGGAGCAGATCTGACTTCGGGTAGAGAGAACTTGGTTTGGCGGGGGATGACGGCCGTGGTCGACGAAACGGACCGGCCTCCCCTTCAGATCACTCTCGCCAAAGAGATTCCGGTATCTGCCGGTCTGGGGGGAGGGAGCTCGGATGCTGCGGCTGCAATATCGGCGGTGTCGTCGTTGTGCGGCGTAGGGAAAGATGTCCCTGTGGAAGTGGCAGCTTCAGTTGGAGCAGATGTCCCTTTTTTCTTGCGGGGGGGTACTGCCATGATGGAAGGCTTCGGTGAGAAGCTGACGATACTCCCGCCGCTCCGGGGGTTCTCGTTGGTGGTAGTGGTCCCCCCATACGGTCTCGCAACCGTTGATGTATACCGTCGCTGGGACGAACTGGATTTCCCCGAGGGCGATGATTTTCCTCATCGAGATCTTCCGCCGGCGCTCAGGGATTTCCACCCGCTTCGTAATGATCTCACCGCGGCGGCTTTGGATATCAGGCCCGAGTTGGGCGACTGGATGAGTGATCTTCGCCACTCCTGGGATCGGTGGGTAGCGATGTCGGGGAGTGGCCCCGCAGTGTTTGGATACTTCTGTGACGACGACGAAGCGGAGTCTGCTGTTACAAGTATTCCTGGAGAATTCCGAGCTGCTCGGGTCGCGTTACTCCGCGATATGGGAGTGCGCCGGATTGTTGGGTAAGCTCATGCTCCCCAATTTGGGGGGTGGTGTAACTGGTAGCACATCGGGTTTTGGTCCCGCCAGTACGGGTTCGAGTCCTGTCCCCCCAGCTGAAATGAGATGCCTGTGAAGAGGCGCGCGATATCAGGAATGGAATGACCTATTACGCAGTGATACTGGCGGCCGGCCTTGGGAAGAGGATGGGATCCGAGACCCCCAAGGTGTTACATATCGCGGCCGACCGGACCCTGTTGGCGTGGGTCTTGGACGCGGTTTCCGAGACTCGTCCTGATCGCACCTTGGTGGTCGTCGGTTTCGGAGCCGATCTTGTGCGTGCGACCCTCCCACCCGATGTGGATTCCGTTCTGCAGAAGAGGCAGATGGGGACTGGGCACGCCACCTCGGTCGTCCTCGAAGCGATTCCTGAGGCAGGGGAAGGTGACGTCATGTTGGTTGTGGCTGGCGACGTCCCGCTTGTGTCGGGGGCTACCTTGGAGAGGCTGTTGGAATCAAGGAGCCAACAAGAAGCTTCCGTTGCGATGCTCACGGCGATTGTCGACGATCCGACGGGGTATGGTCGGGTGGTGCGAAGTCCTGATGGTCTCGTTTCGGCGGTGGTTGAACACCGTGATCTAGGATTCGATCAGCAGGACATCCGGGAAATTAATTCGGCGATCTACGCATTCGATGTGGGAGCGTTGAAGCGTCATCTGCCGTCGATCACTACAGACAACGCTCAGGGTGAGTACTACCTCACTGATGTGATTGGCCTTTGCGCTAGAGCGGGAGAGCGTGTGGTCGCGGTGATTTGCGACGCCGATGAGGTAGCGGGAGTCAACGACCCCGTCCAACTCGCAGAGGCAGACCGTGTTCTCCGAGGCGCGAGGATGGGAGAGAGTGAAGGCGCTACCGTATTTCCGAACGGGCAGGCCGACGAGGTGGTTTGATGGACATAGTCAATCGCAGCAGGATGATGCTCTTCTCGGGCGACGCGAATCTTCCGTTGGCGGAAGAAGTCTCGGCCATGCTCGGAGTCCCTCTGGGGGGATTAGAGCTATCGCGATTCTCTAGTGGGGAATTGTACGCGCGACCGACTGAGAGCGTTCGAGGTGCTGATTGCTTCGTCATGCAGAGTCATGCCGGTGCGATCAACTCGGCGATCTTGCAGCACCTAATCATTATCGATGCGTTGCGGAGGGCCTCTGCTCGAAGAATCACAGCTGTCATGCCGTTCTATGGGTATGGGCGGCAAGACAAGAAGGCCTTGCCGCGCGAGCCAATTACCGCTCGGCTGATAGGAGATTTGTTCATGGCCGCCGGAGCGGATCGGATCGTCTCGGTTGATCTCCACGCGGGCCAGCTTCAGGGCTTCATAACCAAGCCGTTTGATCACCTGACTGCTCTTCCCGTGATTGCTGACTATCTTCGAACTCGAATGGACGGGCCCACGGTGTTGGTTTCGCCTGATGCTGGTGGTGTGAAACGAGCCGAAAAGTACGCTCGAAGACTCGACGCCACGGTTGCGTTCGTCTACAAGAGACGAGCCCCTGATCAGCACAATGTCTCTACGGCTCTAGAGATCTCTGGAGACGTGGAAGGTCGACACGCCGTAATCGTCGACGACATGATCGATACGGCAGGGACCGCATGCAATGCCGCCCAGCTGGCTATAGCCAAAGGCGCTCAGTCGGTGAGGATTGTGGCGACTCATCCGGTGCTTTCTGGACCGGCGATAGAGCGTCTGTCGGAGTCGGTGGCCGACGAAGTGGTGTTGACCAACACTCTCCCCGTTTCCGAGGAGGCCGCGAACGTCGAGAAGATTACGGTGCTTTCCATTGCCCCGATCCTCACTGAGGCTCTTCAGGCGATCTTCATGGATTCAAGCGTGTCTGAGATCTTCCTCGGCGAGAATTTCTGATCTCAATCGATAACGGGTCTCCGGGGCCTTTCAGCTAGTCCCCAAAACCGACCTTCTTTGATTTCTCTGAGGGTTCGACTTCTATCCAGGCGATCTGACGCACCGGGATGGCGACGTGATTTTGGTCTTCGTCGGTGACCCAGAAGACGTTCGCGTTGTTGTCGAATGCATCGCTAATGGATTTCTCGAATTCTGAGACATCCTCGAACACCGCACTGATCACGCGGTCAGCATCGGCCACACCTATTTTTGCTCTCACTGGCACACCTCTCTGATAAAGGTCCTATACAAGGGATCAGACACTTCAGATATCCGCAAAACAAACATCCTAACCCCCTTCCCGACGGGTAGGCCTTCCTCTAGATTGCTCAACATGGAGAGGAAGGGCTGGAGGGCTCGAGTTCGTGTCTGGGTTGTCGCGGTGGGTTTGTTCCCGATCACCGCGATCGTGTTGCTTCATTGGCTCGGGCGTCTGGAATGGATGCGGGTTGATTGGGCCGGATTCGGGGATTGGATCACTTCGAATCCACTCGAAGACTCCTTAGCGGCAATCGTCCGCACATTCGCCTTGACTGCCTCATACTGGCTCGCTGGTTCTTCAATCATCTATTTAGCGGCAAAGGCCGCTCGTCTCCAACCTCTGGCGTCATCGGTGGGGCGACTTACGCTTCCGTTTGAGAGACGAGCGGTCGATAGGGCGCTAGCGGGAGCTCTGCTCGTGAGTGCCGCGGCCGGTCCAGTAGCGATGGCATCTAATCCACCCGAGCCGTTGCCACAGGTCGAGACCCTGGATCTTCCTTTTGCGATGCTCACAGAATCGGCGGTGGATTGGGCGACAGCGGGGAGCGATGACCACGCAATGCCCCAATCCCCGGTTGAGGTCGGCGAGGCGGATTCGAATTCCTCGCCGTCGTTGCCTGGGGTCGAGTTGCCTTTCCTGTCCGACAAAAACCTCTCAGACGATTCATCACAGGATGCCTCGGATTCCGGGACGCTTAGCCGAAGAGACGGAGAGGATTCAGAGGAAGACGACCCCGCAAAGGTCGAGATCTTCATCGACGCTTCTCTTACAGTGGTGGTACGACCGGGTGATCACCTTTGGGATCTAGCGGCTCGGAGAATGACGGACGTCCTCGGTCGGCCAGCTGCCGATCACGAGATTGCCCCCTATTGGCTGCAGGTTATGAGTGCTAATAGGGATCGCCTAGCTTCAGGGGATCCGGACTTGATCAGCCCTGGAGAGGTCATCGTCCTTCCACCTGTCATGGCCTGAGAAGCCCAAGAGATGGCTATCGAATTCCCTGGGGGTCTGGACAATTCGTCGCCCGAGCATTACATGGAATCCGTTTGGCGATGATGTCGGTTTGGGCCAGTGGGATATGAAGAGAGGCCGGTGGAACACCGGCCTCTCACTGAATGTCTGGATTGGTCTTTTTCAGAGGGCGCGACGGCGACGCTCAGCAAGCCAACGCTTCCGGAGTCGACGGCGTTCGTCTTCGGCATATCCGCCCCAGACGCCCGCTTCCTGGTTGGACTGCAAGGCGTATTGAAGGCAATTCTCTCTGGCACCGCAGGAAGCACAGATTTGTTTAGCGGCCTCGATTTGATCGACTGCAGGGCCCGTGGTCCCAATCGGGAAGAACAGGGTCGGGTCCGAGTCGCGACACGCGGCGAGATCGCGCCACTCAGTCGTGATAGTCAGCATGGAAATCCTCTTAAAGCTTTCTTGTTTCAATCGTTAGTTTTCTTTCAGTTCCACGTTTGAATCACGTGCGGCACCCGCAAGCACCTGGAAAAGTGATCAGGAGCGGATTATCCACGCGCGATCCCAGTCGAATGACTGCGTGGAACAAGAACGCTAACGCTCCAAATCGCCGAAATCAACAGAAAATTTCGCGTTCTCGGTAGTTTTTTCGACGTTCGTTTGAATCCAACCCTCTGAATCGAGCGCCCGCAGCTGAATAGAATCATCTCACCAGAACGAGAAGGAATAGGTATGTCGATCATCGACGAGCTGAGTGCTGAATTGTCCGACGCCATGAGAAGTGGAGACAAGTTGCGCCTTGATGCGCTGCGTCAAGCGAAGACGGAGATCTCAATCGCGCGTGCGAAATCGACCAACGAAGGCGATCCTTCTGATGAACTGTGTCAGTCAGCTATCGCTTCCTATGTGAAGAAGATGTCGAAAGCGGTTGGCGAGTACCTCAACGCCGGGGATCGAGGACAGTCCATGGCAGAGAAGCTGAAGTTCGAGGTTGAGTATTTGTCGCGATGGCTTCCCAAGCAGATGGATGAATCCGAGACTCGTGCCCTTGTCGAGGGGAAAATCTCCGAGTTAGGAGTGGCGGGAGACTCCAAAGCTAAAGGGCGCGTCATCGGAGCGATTCTGAAGGATCATCGGGACCAGGTTGATGGGGCCCTTGTCAGCCGATTGGTCGAACAACTCCTTCAAGGCTGAAGAAGGGTCCGGATTAAGAGGGCGCTCCCGACAGGATTCGAACCTGTGCACCTGGCTCCGGAGGCCAGCGCTCTATCCCCTGAGCTACGGGAGCGTGGTAGCCAAGTGTAATCGGCTGCCGGCGAAGGTCGGCGAAGCGAAAAGGCTGGACCGGAACGGTCGGGAAAGCTCTACCATCTGAGTATGAGAGTCGGAGTAGGCATTATCGGCGGAGGGACCGTTGGCGGGGCCCTCGCCCGGAAACTGTTAGACGATCGCGAAGTCATAGCGGCCAAATCGGGGGTTGATCTCGAGCTGATCGGGGTTGCGGTTCGTGACCCGAGCAAGGCGCGGCCTTTCCCTCCCGAATATGTCACTACCGATCTCGAAAGCCTTGTAAGCGATTCGCGCGTGAATCTCGTGGTGGAACTCATGGGCGGGATTGAGCCAGCTCGGAGCCTGGTTCTTTCAGCTCTTTCTGTCGGGAAACCGGTCGTTACCGCCAACAAAGCCTTATTGGCAGAGCACGGCCCCGAAATCTTTGGAACGGCTGCCGAAAGCGGCGTCTCCGTCCTCTTCGAAGCTGCAGTTGGTGGTGGCATCCCTTTGATCCGGCCGTTGTCCGAGAGCCTCGCCGGAGAGCGGATTACTCAGGTTCTCGGGATCGTCAACGGGACAACGAACTACATGCTTCACCGCATGGAGTCGGAAGGTCTCGGGTATTCCCAAGTCCTTGAAGATGCTCAACGCCTCGGTTTCGCCGAGGCCGATCCATCTGCCGATGTTGAAGGTCACGATGCCGCCGCTAAGGCCACCATCTTGGCAGGCTTGGCTTTTGGCACCTGGGTCCCTTTTGACACGGTCTACCGTGAAGGGATTGACGGAATCGACGCGGATGACATCTCATATGCCGCTTCTCTTGGATACTCGGTGAAGCTCCTTGCGATAGCGGAGGCCATAGACGGGGGAGTCTCGGTGAGAGTGCATCCGGCCCTTGTCCCTCTCGACCATCCTTTGGCGACAGTCAGGGGGGCGAACAACGCGGTATTCGTCGAGGGTCCGGCGATTGGTCAACTCTTCTTCATGGGACCTGGGGCTGGAGGAGACCCGACAGCAACCGCGGCTCTCGGCGATGTCATCGATGCAGGTCGAGAGTTCCTCGCCGGTACCAAAGTCGTTCCAAGAATCAGACTCGGTGAGGGACGGATCGTTGATTTCTCAGAAGTGGCAACCAAATGGTATCTGCGATTGATCGTGAAGGATCAGCCAGGTGTCCTCGCTTCGATCGCTTCGATCTTTGGCGAAAACGATGTATCGATCAAGCAGATGTGGCAGGAGGGACGGGGTTCCGAGGCAACTCTTCTCATCATCACCCACGATGCTTCTGAGTCATGTCATCGGGCGGCAGTCGAAGGACTCCGGGATCTAGATACCGTGCGACAGGTGGCAGCTCGACTCCGGGTTGTGAGTTCGGAACCATGAAGACAGATCCCATCACTTACGTTTCCACGAGAGGGAAATCTCCGGCGTTGACATTCGACGATGTCCTCCTTGATGGTTTGGCCCCGGACGGCGGTCTTTATGTCCCCGCCCAGTGGCCGGTGTTGGAGAGACTCCCATCGGGCGACTACACGGACATCGCCAAAGCGGTGATGCGGCCATTCGTCCAGGGAGGGGTTGTCGGTGGAGCACTTGACGATCTGGTCGAAACCGCCTACTCGCGTTTCAGACACCCCGAGGTTGCCCCGCTCGCGAAGGTAGGAGAGAAGCGACATCTGCTGGAATTGTTTTGGGGGCCGACGCTCTCGTTCAAGGACTATGCCCTTCAACTCGTAGGCGGGATGTTTGAACTCGTTCTCGGAACCCGGGGCGAGCGCGTGCAGGTGGTTGGCGCGACTTCGGGAGACACTGGTTCGGCCGCGATAGAGGCTCTTGCCGGGAGAGAGGGAGTCGATGTTGTGATTCTGTTCCCTCTGGGAAGAATCTCTGAGATTCAGCGTCTCCAGATGACCACGGTCGCAGATTCGAATGTTCTGGCTGTTGCGGTCGATGGGACTTTTGATGACTGTCAGGATCTGGTGAAAGCGGCTTTTGGGAGCGAACACCTTCGGAAGGATCTTCATCTCGCCGCGGTGAATTCAATCAACTGGGCGAGAGTCATGGCACAAGCCGTGTATCACACCTGGTCGGCGGTGAAGGTTGGAGAACCGATAACGGTCTCGGTCCCCACAGGGAATTTCGGGAATGTCTTCGCGGCTGATGTTGCTCGTCGCATGGGTGTTCCGATCGAGCACTTCATCGTTGCCAACAACCAGAATCATGGTTTATCTGACCTGATTTCTACAGGGAGGATTCTCTTGGAGGAGGTGATACCCACGTCTTCTCCTGCCATGGATATTCAGATTTCCTCGAATCTTGAGAGAGAGCTGTTTGAGCTATTTGACCGCGATGGAACCGCCCTAACGGACTTCATGGCACGTCTGCGTCGTGACGGAGGCGCAGTTCTTGACGAGGTGCGACTCGCCGCGTTCCAGAACCGTTTCGAGGGACACTGGTACTCCGATGATCGCCTGGCCGAGACGATAGGACGGGTCTACTCCGAATCTGGGATGCTGATCGAACCGCACACGGCAGCCGGATGGTTGGCTGCTGAAGAGTCAGGCGATGAAAGGCCAGTGGTGTCTATAGCAACCGCGCATCCGGCCAAATTCCCCGAGGTCGTGGAAGCTGCAACCGGTGTTGCTCCAGAACTACCAGCGTGGCTTGGGGACTTGAAGGACCGGCCTGAGCGGTACGAGGTGATCCCTCCCGATCTGGCGGACTTGACCGAATTGTTGGTTTCGCGCTGACTGCGGCTTTTGCGCCTGAATCTTCATCGGCTACGATGAGACCACCTGCCAGCCGCCCAATACGAGCAGCGACAGGTTCCCCATTTCACATCGGGTTTCCTCGCCGTTATTCCTGGATGCACGTCCATGACGGCAGATACGATCCGGAGAAGGGCTGAGAGGATCAAATGACTACCAGAGCCCAGCTTCAAACGAAGTCGGTTGGCGATCTCAGAGAGATCGCCAAAGCGGCAGGAATCGAAGTAGACGGACTCCAGAAGGCGAAAATCATTAGTGCGTTGGTTGACGCGGGCGCGGTTCCCAATGGCGAACCGAGCGTAGAAATCGATTTGCCGATGGCCCGACCGCGAGGAGAAGACACTTCTCGCGAAGAAGGATCGGGAGATTCCGGTGAAGACGACACTCGCGATCAGAACGGAGATTCTGGTCAGAGCGAGGATTCGGGACAGAGAAACGGCTGGGATTCAAACGACCCCAACCGGAGAAATCGGAATCGGCGTCGTCGGAATCCCAAAGGCACTGATTATCGCGAAGTACAGATCCCTGAGAGTGAGATGGAGGTGCGAGAAGGCCTTCTCGATATTCTTCCTGAGGGCTACGGATTCCTGAGGACTAACGGATACTTGCCTTCGGATCGCGATGTCTACGTCGCTGCCGGGCAAGTAAGAAAGTTTGGTCTCCGTAAGGGTGATCTGGTAGCCGGACCGATTCGTCCGCCCCGCTCCCAAGAGAAATTCCCGGCGATAGTCCGAATCAACTCGATAAACGGGATCTCTGCGGAAGAAGCCGCTCGGCGGCCGAAGTTCGAATCACTGACGCCACTGTTCCCTGATCAACGACTGCGGCTGGAGATTGATGGAAACACCGACGGAGTACTCACCCGGATCGTCGACCTCCTTGCTCCGATCGGCAAAGGCCAGCGTGGCTTGATCGTCTCGCCTCCTAAGGCTGGCAAGACCACTGTCCTCAAGGAAATAGCAGCGGCGATCAGTGCCAACAATCCCGAGTGCTACCTGATGGTGGTCCTAGTAGACGAGCGACCCGAAGAAGTCACCGATATGCAGCGGTCTGTGAAGGGCGAGGTGATTTTCTCTACCTTCGACCGTCCAGCCGAAGAACACACACAGGTTTCGGAGCTGGCTATTGAGCGGGCCAAAAGGCTGGTGGAGAACGGGACCGACGTCGTGATCCTCCTGGACTCCATCACCCGTCTGGCTCGCGCTCACAACCTGGCGACGCCAGCATCGGGCCGGATTCTCTCTGGTGGGGTTGACTCCCAAGCTCTGTACCCGCCGAAGCGATTCTTCGGAGCTGCGAGGAATATCGAGGAAGGCGGATCGCTCACGATTTTGGGGACTGCCCTAGTCGAGACCGGTTCGAAAATGGATGAGGTGATTTTCGAGGAATTCAAGGGAACCGGAAACATGGAGCTGCGACTCGACCGGAAGCTGGCCGACAAGCGGATCTACCCGGCTATTGATTTGGAGGCCTCGGGGACTCGCCGAGAAGAGCTTCTCTTCGACAAGAGGGAACTCGCTCAGGTGTGGAAACTTCGTAGAGTCCTCCTTGCTCTCGAATCCGGTGCAGCCCTGGAGTTGCTTATTGACCGTCTGAAAAACACCAAATCCAACGAGGAATTTCTCATCGAAGTTGCCAAGTCCGGCGGATGAGGTTGAACTAGGAGCATCATGAAGACCGAAACCCATCCAAAATACGACACTGTCAAAGTGACTTGCTCGTGTGGCAACGTTTTTGAGACACGTTCCACCAAGAGTGGTGAGATGCATGTCGAGCTCTGCAACGAGTGTCATCCCTTCTTCACTGGGAAGCAGAAGCTTGTTGACACTGGTGGACGCGTTGAGCGTTTCCAGAAGCGTTACGGTGACACCGCCGTCAAGTCGAAGAGGGCTCGCAAGGCTGAGGCCACGACCACAGAAAAGCCAGAAGAAGTTACGGAGACAGCTGAAACGTCGAAGACGGATGCCTGAGATGGCGTTCCTTGAGGGTGGAGTGGCTCATGGGTGACACTCCTGATCCGAAAATGTCCGTTGGGGGCCAAGCCGTTATCGAAGGCGTGATGATGCGCGCTCCCGAGGCGTGGTCGATTGCTGTTCGAAGGCCTGATGGTGTCATCGAATCGATTCGGCACCCTCTCCCCAAACTCACCTCTAGGTCGAGTGCTGCCCGAATTCCCTTTGTCCGAGGGATTCTGGTTTTGATCGAGTCTGTCTCTCTTGGATACCGGGCTTTGACTTGGTCGGCGAACAAATCAATGGGCGAAGACGAGGAGCCTCTCCGTCCCAGGGAGATCGCCTTTTCTTTGTCTTTGGCGCTGGTCGTGTTCGCGGCTTTGTTCATGGTTGCTCCGGCTTGGGCAGCGAAAGCCGTTGCAGGGGAACGCGGGCTTTGGTTCGCGGCTTCAGAAGCTTTGATCCGGATGACGCTTTTCATTGGCTATGTCTGGCTGCTGGGACGTTCCAAAGACCTGAGGCGAGTGTTCCTGTATCACGGAGCGGAACACATGACCATTCACGCTTTCGAAAGAGACGAGCCTCTTTCGGTGGAAGCGATCAAGAAGTATCGGCCTGAACACCCAAGGTGCGGGACCAACTTCCTGATGATTGTGATAATCCTCGCCATCATCATCTACGGGATCGTGGGCTCAGGGTCGGTGTTGATGATCATCGTGTCGAGGGTGATAGGGATACCGGTCATCGCTGGCATTTCGTATGAACTCCTTCGGTTGGGTGGTCTCCACGAGGACTCTCGATTTGGCCGGTTCTTGGCCGCTCCCGGGATGTGGCTTCAGAAGCTCACGACTGCGCGGCCAGAAGACCCGATGATTGAGGTGGCAGTTGCCAGTCTTCTCGCTGGCCTCGAACCCGAGCAAGCTCGCGAGGCGATAAGTCGCGGAGGAGCAGCCGAGTCGGCGATAGCCGCTTTCGAAGCGCTTCAAGACTCGACCGTCTCCACTGTCGAAGACGGATGATTCGCGGGTCATGATTGATCCTCGCCTCATGGCTCGGCTTCAGGAAGCAGAGGTCCTTCTCAAAGAGACCGAGACTCGTCTCTCTGATCCAAGCATTCTTTCTGACCAGAGCCAGCTGGTCGAGCTGGGGAGGCGGCACTCGGAGCTCAAGAACCTGGTCGATCTGGCGAGCCACTGGCGAACGGCAGTCTCGGAACGCGACGATGCTCTGGAACTCGCTGAACAGGACCCCGAGCTTGCAGAAGAGCTTCGTCGGATGGCGTCCGAACGAGGAGCTGAAGCCGAGACTCTGGAGCGTCTTCTCAAATCAGCGCTCATACCGAGAGACCCTAGGGATCGGAAAAACGTGATCCTTGAGATTCGGCCCGCTGCCGGGGGTGACGAGGCGGCCATGTGGGCAGGTGATCTGCTGAGAATGTACCGAAGCTGGGCCGAACGGAGCGGGTTCGAATTGGAGGTTCTGGATTCGACTGAATCGGATACAGGCGGCTTCTCTCGAGTGACCGCTTTAGTCAAAGGTGATGGTGCCTACTCTCGGTTCAAGTTCGAGGCCGGTGTCCATCGAGTTCAACGGGTTCCTCGGACCGAATCCCAGGGACGGATTCATACATCTACGGCGACGGTCGCGGTGTTGGTGGAAGCGGAAGAGTTCGACGTGGTGATCAACCCGGACGAAATTCGTGTTGACGTGTTCCGTTCTACGGGCCCCGGTGGACAATCGGTGAACACGACCGACTCGGCCGTTCGAATCACTCACATCCCGACTGGATTGGTTGTCTCTTGTCAGAATCAGAAGAGCCAACTCCAGAACAAGGAGAGGGCTCTCCAGGTGCTTCGTTCTCGGTTGCTTGAGACTGAGGAGGCAAAGCGACATTCCGAAGAAGCGGGAGAGAGAAGATCGCAAGTAGGGACCGGTGAGCGTTCGGAGAAGATCCGGACCTACAACTTCAAAGAGGGACGGGTAACCGACCATCGCATCGAAAAGACACTGTTTCGCCTGGATAGTGTCCTTGACGGAGATCTAGCGGAATTTGTGGATGCTCTTGCCCTAGAGGAAGAGTCGAGTCGGTTGATGGATATCGACTAGTCGGGGAGCAAGGCCCCGCAAATCGAGCAGCGTTCGCGTCCGGGTTCGACCATCGATTCGCACTTCGGGCATCGGATCGGTCTCGGTCTGTGCCCTTCAGGTCCTCGACCATCCACAGCGTCTCGGGTCCCGATTAACTCGAAGAGGCTCTCCTCTGAATACCCTCGCTCGGCTAGGAGCTGCCACATCGAATCGACTACCAGCGTCAGTCTGTCGAGTTGGTCTGCGAGTTGACTGAGGGCGTCTTCATGTTTGGGGGCCTTTTGGCGTGAGGTGTTCTGGGATCGTCCCATGATGTACTCGAGGAGGTGACCCTTCATAACTTCCCAGGCTAGGACGCTTCGGAGGCTTCTGTGGACTCGCCGGCTAATACAGCGACGGCTAGCATTGTCCATCCCGCATCGTGGCTTGTTTCATGACGCGGTTGCGCTCTCGGTCGGGGGTGGTGTAATAGGCAACACGACAGGTTCTGGCCCTGTTATTGAGGGTTCGAGTCCTTCCCCCCGAGCGCCGATGGCACGCTAGCGTGTGTCGTCGAAGACAAACGGCCCTGTCGTCTAGTGGTCTAGGACGCCGGCCTCTCAAGCCGGTAACGCCAGTTCAAATCTGGTCGGGGCTGCCAAAAAACCCCTGGTTTCCAGGGGTTTTTAGATGGGACAGATGGGATATGGTGAGTTGGAATCGTCAGAAACCTGAAGTCTTGGGGGCACAAGGGCATTGATCGGCTTCGCCCGGTCGGCGAGGACGGTACCGTTTAGGATGATTATGAGTTCGGTTGACTTGAGCGGCGAACTAGCGCAGGAGGTGGCTGCCTGGTCTGACCATGCCGAGGCGTCGCCTATATACCGGTATCTGACATCCGAAGTCGCCAAAGACCAAGAGGTGTTATCGATTCTCTCCGAGATCAAGGGTGTCCCCAAGGTCAATGTTTTTTTGGCCGCTATCCATCTCCTGGTTGGGTCAGACGACGCTCTAGCAGCCTGGTACCCATCCAAGACTCCTGATCCAATCCCGATCGATCCGAGGCTCTACGAGGTCTTCAAGGGGTTTGTGGTTGAGCGCCAAGCGGAAATCATCGAACTCGGCGCTAAGAAGATGACGCAAACCAATGAGGTGGGCCGTTGCGCTGTCCTGGTTCCATTCTTCCCCAACGATCAAGAGATGGTTCATGTAATTGAGCTGGGGTCGGCCGCTGGGTTGAACCTCTGTTTCGACCGTTTCGGGTATCACTATTCGACTGGGGAGAGACTGGGGACCGGGACTCCGACGCTCGATTGCCAGAACGAGGCAGGAGTCACGATCCCCTCCAATCTGGCGGAAGTCGGCGTTCGGGTCGGGGTAGATGTTCATCCGATTGATCTGTCTGATCGTGCGGAGAGATCTTGGTTGGAGGCCCTGATCTGGCCTGATCAAAGGACCCGAAGAATGAGATTCTTGGAGGCTGCAGCGATCCGCCGGACGGTCCATATTCGGACTATCAGCGGTGACGCGGTGGATGCGCTCCCGGAAGCGGTGAGCCTTATCCCCGGGGACGGTCACCTTCTGATATTTCATTCGATGATGTTTGCGTCTTTTGACCAAGCTCATAAGGAGAGGCTTGATGAAGCCATTCGTGAGGTCGCGGATGGTCGATCAATAACTCGAATCGGCCTCGAGGTCTGGGATGATCGGGGAGTCGCAGTGAGACGGGGAGACGGAAAAGGCGAGATGGAGCACGTTGTTATCGCCGACTCGCATGGGGCCTGGATGAGGATTTGAGATCGGTCTTGGATCAAAACTTCGATCCACTCGACTCATTCATTCTGCGTAGACTGATAATTGAAAGCGGAGCACTCTCCGGTCGATAATCTAGGTTCGGGGCGGTTATGAAAAACAGGGCCTTTTTGATGGGGATGGTGTTGGCTGTCTATGTCGTTGGCTGCTCGGCAGACGCGACCACGACTACCACCACTACCACCACTACCACTACGACAACAACGACGACTACCACTACTGAAGTAGAGACGACAACGACTCTCTGGAAGGGGACCGGAGGAGGTGCCAGTCCGCTCGACTACCTCGATTCTTTCGAGTTCACGATGGAGATGAACATGGCCTCTCCTGACGGAGGCGATGGGATCAGTAATCTGAGCACGGGGACCTATGTCGACGGGGATTTCGAGTGTTTCTCGAACATGTCTTTAGGGGGGATCTCTATCACACGTTCGATCGTCTATGTCGACGGCACGGCGTTCGTCAACAATGGGACTGGTTCAACGGAGGAGCAGGAGCTGGAATCGGTGATAGACGATTTCTCCGGGATTTGCCCGGTGACGGACGAGACGTGGAGTTCGTGGCCAGCGTTCGATCCGATTATGAGAGCTGGAGGCGAGGCCGACACCTCCCTGGGTTACTCGACGGTGAAAATCGACATTATGGAGTTGATGGGGATCTTCGGAGCGGAGGAAATGATGGCTGAGGCGATGGGGGGAGGGGAATTCGAAGAAGGGTACTTCTGGTATGCCGACGATGGCTGGCTGGCTGGGATGGACTTCACTCTCCAAGTCCCCGCGTCGGCGTTGGGGGTCGGCGCCGATGGAATGACTGATATGAAGATGAGCATTTTTATCAGCAATCCGAACGATTCGACTCTCACGATCAGCGCGCCGTGACGTAACGGGTCTTCTCCATGTCTTTGATATTCGGGCCGCCGTTCTCAGAACGGCGGCCCTTCAAATTCGGCCAGAACGAGTGCTCGGCTGGGGAGTTCGTTCCGGAAACATGGGCCGGTCCCTGAGGCTCGATTCGGGTTCAGCTCTTCCCATACGCTGGGATCATCGCCCCGTTCAGAATCCCCGCTTCCTTTGAGAGAAGGAATTCAATGACCGCTGATATCTCGTCAGGGGTCGGCCAGTCGACGTACTCAGCATATGGGAGGGCTTCGCGGGTCGCTGGCGTGTCGATCACGTTCGGGACCAGAACCGTCGCCGTGACTTCGGTCCCCTCCATCTCGGCAGCGATGCTCCGGCCAAGCGCCATCACGCCAGCCTTAGCCATGTTGAAGGCAGCCTGCCCGGGAGGGTTCTCGATCCCCGCCCTGGATCCGATCAGGACTATGCGCCCAAACTCCGCCTGACGGAGATAGGGGATCGCGGCCCGGACCGTCACGAAGCTCGATTTGAGGTTGAGATCAATCATCCGCTCGAAACGGATGTCGTCGGTGTCCTCGACATCCCTCCCGCCTGCCCAGCCTCCGACCAGGGCGGCCAAACCAGCGATTGGCCCAAGATCGGACGCGGCTTTCTCCAGGAAGCTGGATACGGCTTCGGGGTCGTTGGCGTCGACCCGCTGGAGGATTACGCGTTCTTCATCGAAGGAGATAGCGTCCTCAAAGGCTGTCGCCTCTTCTGGGAGAAGGTATCCGACGGCCAATCGGATGTCGTCGTGTGCCAGTAGACGCTTGGCCAAAGAGCGTCCCAAACCGCCTGTTCCACCAGTTATGACAACTGTCTTAACCACGTTTTCCTCGTTTGTAGATTGTGTCTTTGTTTACACATGGTAAGTTCTGTCGACGCCGCAGGTCTACCTTGGGAGGAATCAGAGGTGGCATCGATCACATTCGAGAACGTCGGCAAGGTTTATCCGGGTGGAACCCGGGCCATAGCTGACGTCAATATCCACGTCAATGACGGCGAGTATGTCGTTCTGGTCGGCCCTTCCGGCTGTGGCAAGTCAACCTTGCTCAGAATGGTCGCAGGGCTCGAAGAGGTGACGGAGGGGACGATCAAAATCGGTGACCGCGTGGTCAACGATGTCGCCCCCAAAGACCGTGACATTGCCATGGTCTTCCAGAACTACGCCCTCTATCCACATATGACGGTATTCGAGAACATGGCTTTCGGTCTCAAGCTTCGGAAAATGCCGAAGGATGAGATCCGGAGGCGTGTTGACGATGCCGCCAAGACCCTCGAGATAACTGAGCTTTTGGATCGTAAGCCGAAAGCACTCTCTGGTGGTCAGAGGCAGCGGGTTGGTATGGGTCGCGCAATCGTCCGCGAACCGGTCGCGTTCCTCATGGACGAGCCTCTGTCCAACCTGGACGCCAAACTGCGCGTTCAGATGCGTTCTGAGCTTGGTCTGCTTCACGCCCGGCTTGGTACTACGACTCTCTACGTGACCCACGATCAGGTCGAAGCTATGACCATGGGAGATCGCGTGGCCGTTTTGCGAGCCGTCTCCGGGACGGAGTCGAATCTCCAGCAGATCGACAATCCCCGCAATCTCTACGATGATCCCGCCAACCTGTTCGTAGCCGGGTTCATCGGGTCGCCAGCGATGAATTTCGTGTACGCGACCATTGAGGAACAGGGCGACAAGAAGTACGCGAAGTTCGGCGACTACCGGATCCTCATCGACCCGAAGAGGATCGCTGAACGTCCCGGGATCGCCGGGTACAAGGGGAAAGAACTGATTCTGGGTCTTCGTCCCGAGTACTTCGATGTTCAAAACGAAAACTCTGACAAGTCGTTGCCGGTGATAGAAGTGAATGCCGACCTGGTCGAGCAGCTCGGTTCTGAGGCATATGTCCACTTCATCATGCATCTTCCTCCAGTCATCACTCCGGAGCTGCGTGAGCTGATGGAAGACGAAGGAACGGACGTTTCTGCTCTCGGTGATATCACCAAGTTCACGGCTCGCATCGATCCTGACCTAGCGCCGCGTGATCGGGCGAACGTGAAGCTGACCGTCGACACCAGTCGCGTTCACTTCTTCGACAAAGACACCGGAGCCACGATCAAATAACTGAAACGTGAGGGCTCCGGCCAATCGGTCGGAGCCCTTTTGTTTTTCGTCTACTCGAACTTCGATCATGGTGACTATCTTCTCCTCCATGATTTCTATGACTCCGATCGAGCAGACAGATCCTGAGGTGGCCCGCCTGATCAAGGCTGACGTGCACAGGCAGAACACGCATATCCACCTCATTGCCTCCGAGAACTTTGTTTCTCCGGCCGTCATGGCCGCTTCCGGGTCGGTTTTCACCAACAAATATGCCGAGGGGTATCCGGGACGCCGCTACTACGAAGGGTGCCAAGTCGTCGACGAGATGGAAGCGTTGGCGATAGAACGAGCGAAAACCCTGTTCTCGGCGGATCACGCCAATGTCCAGCCTCATTCGGGCGCCCAAGCCAACATGGGCGTCTATCTGTCTCTCTTGGACGTGGGAGACACCGTCCTCGGTATGCGTCTCGATCAGGGAGGACATCTCACTCACGGTTCGCCGGTGAATTTCTCCGGGAAGTATTACAACTTCGTTGCGTATGGTCTCTCGGACGAGACTGAAAGAATCGACATGGATCGAGTCCGTGAACTCGCTCTGGAACACCGTCCGAAGATTGTCCTAGCCGGCTACTCCGCCTACCCGAGGGATCTCGACTATCTCGCTTTCCGTTCAATCGCTGACGAAGTGGAGGCGATCCTGATGGTTGATGCTGCTCATTTCATCGGGTTGGTCGCTGGTAAAGCGATGCCAAACCCCGTGGAGCATGCCGACATTGTCACTGCGACCACCCACAAGGCCCTGAGAGGCCCTAGGGGCGGTTTGGTGCTCTCTTCGGCCGATCATGCCAAGACGATCGACAAAGCGGTTTTCCCGGGCGGACAGGGCGGTCCTATCGAATCTCAGATCGCCGCTAAGGCCGTCTGCTTCCTGGAGGCTAGCCAACCAGAATTCCAGGCCTATGCCGCGCAGATCCTGCGTAATGCGACGGCTATGTCGGAACGATTCCTCTCGGAGGGGATCCGGTTGGTCACTGGCGGGACCGACAACCACCTCATGCTTATGGACCTCCGCTCAATAGACGGAGAGCTTTCGGGGAAAGAGGGCGCCAAGCTTCTCGATTCGGTCGGGGTGACACTGAACTTCAACGCTATTCCAAATGACCCTCGTCCTCCGTTCCACACCTCTGGCCTTCGGATTGGAACGCCAGCCATGACGACACAGGGGTTCAAGGAAGCCGAGGCGGATGAGATCGCCGGTTTGATTGCGACCGCGCTGAAGAATCATTCCGACGAATCGATCCTCGCTGTGGTCGAGCAACGGATTGGTGAGCTGGCGGCTTCTTTTTCCCCCTATCCGGCGGACTTTCCGGGACACGTTTGAACTCTCACGATTATCTAATTCTCTGGTCGCCGGGTAACTTTGAGGGATCGGTGGGCTCAGCCCTGGAGGCGTTTTGGCAGAGCAAACAAAGACTCCGGGAATGTCTGAGAACGGGGTGTTCCGAGACTGGTCGGAGGCCTCGTCGTTTTCCTCATCCCTTCTTTCCGGAATCCTGGTGGGTTTAGTACTTGATCGCTGGCTAGGGACTGGCCATTGGCTTCTTATCGCCGGACTTGCAGCAGGTTTCTATTCGGGGACTCTTCGGCTATATCAGTTTTCCAAAAAGGCGGTACCTCCGCAGTCGAAGATCCCGACCGAGGAATGCGACGATGACGCTGGGTTCTAGTACCGGGGTCACTCCGTGGAGGCCAATCGAGGCAGTACTTGCCAAACACACCGTTAGGCGAGCTGTTTACGTCGGACCGCTGGTGATTCTCGGGTCCTGGGCGCTCGGCGGAATGAGTTGGGCTCTAGCCGCGGCCATAGGAGTGGGGATAGTCGCGTTCGATTTCTGGACGGCAGGGCTGTTTATGAGCGCCGCCATGAGGATTTCTCTGGACATGTATCATGTGATCGCCGTGCTTGGATTTGTTCTGAGAATGGGTCTGGTCGCGGTCTCAATGCTATTGGTCGTGCGAGTCTTCCCCATTGACCGGCTGGTATTCGGAGTCTCGGCAGTACTCACGTATCTCGCGCTTCTTGGCCTTGAGGTGTTGGCCGTGACGAGAGGACGAGAAAAGGAACTGGAGTGGGGCATATGACGCTGGCTTCCGGATGCGATCCGTCAGAAGTGAGTATCTGTACTCCGGAGAGCATCACCGATCTGTTCTCACTCCCACCAATTTTCGGGTCTGTTAACCGCACCGTTTTCTTGATGTTCTTGGCTTCGATTGTGGTGATGGTGGTTTTGTGGATCGCCTATCGCAAGACTTCGCCGGTTCCTTCGAAGTTCCAGATGCTGGTTGATTCTCTGGTGAGTCTGGTGAGAGACGATATCGCTACAGGGGTTATCGGCCCAGACGGTGTCAAATACTTCCCGTATCTGTTCTCACTTTTCATGTTCATCTTGGTAGGCGACCTATTCGGGATCACCCCACTAGTGAACTTTCCGTTTTCGTCTCGGATGGCGATCCCGGGCTTGATGGCTCTCCTCACATGGTTTGTCTTCGTCGGAGTTGGGATAAAGGAACAAGGTTTGGCCTACTTCGGACATCTCCTTTGGCCTCCCGGAGTCCCCACCTTCTTGAAGCC
>CAYTVW010000003.1:0-19581 GCA_964441865.1 uncultured Acidimicrobiaceae bacterium | reverse complement strand
CGTCTCCTATCTTGCGGATGGAAGGGAATATCGCGAGTTCTTCTCTTCGAGCGTAGCTGTCTGCAGCGGAGAGGATTGTGAGGCAGAAGAGCGCGGGGTCGGCCGGAAATCACCGCCCTAGAGCGCCGGACGTCTTGTGAGTCCGGAATTGTGGGGAGCTACCCTGTCGAGCCCGTTAGGAGTCGAGCGCGTCAGGCTCAAGCTTGGTGAACAGCGGCCTGATCTCGCCCATTGGTGTCCCGGCCTCTACGGGGTGCCGTACCCATCCTTCGCAAGAAGTGCTTTGACCAAGCATCTCACCGACTCTGCCACAAGTGAATGGCAGATACGGTGAGAACCCGACCTTGATCCCCGCAATCGCCTGGATTGCAGTCCAAAGCACTGTTGCCCCACGATTCGGATCTGACTTGATCACCTTCCACGGTTCTTCCGAATTGAGATACACATTGACTTGTTGGGCAGCGTCCATGATGCGCCGGAGTCCCGCCTTCAGCTCGATTTTTTCGATCAGCGCGGCTTCCTCGTCAAGTGCCACGTCGACAGAGCTGATCAGTTCCTCGTCTTGCGGTGCCATAGAGCCAGGCTCGGGGATTCTGTTATCGAAGTACTTGGCTGTTATCGATAGGACCCGATTGACCAGGTTTCCCCAGGTGGCGACCAGCTCGGTGTTGATTCTGTCGATGATCTGTTCATCTGAGAGATCCGTATCGTTTTGTTCGGGGATCGAAGCGGCCAAGGCATAGCGGAGAGAATCCGGTTCGAGTCGGTCGGTGTACCAACTGATGGAGCGCCCGATTCCGCGGCTAGCTGAAGCTTTGTCTCCCTTGAACGTCACATACTGATTCGCAGGCACATCCGTCGGGAGGTTGAGTCCGCCGTAGCCCATCAGTTGGCATGGCCAGATGACTGCGTGAAACACAATGTTGTCTTTGCCGATGAAGTAGTAGGTCTCGGCGTCCGGGTTCTCCCACCAGTCACGCCATGCATCTGGATTCCCGCTGGCCGCTGCCCATTCTTTGGCGGCCGACAGGTAGCCGATGACAGCGTCGAACCAGACGTAGATTCTCTTCCCCTCGCCTATCGTATCGAAACCCTCAGGGAGCTTGACGCCCCATTCCATATCGCGGGTTATCGCTCGGTCCTGAAGCCCCTCTTCGGTAAAACCGATTGCCATATTCAAAACGTGTTTCCGCCATCCGGTCCGACTCTTCAGCCATTCGAGGAGACGTCCTTCGAACTTCGACAACAGGAGGTAATAGTGCTCGGTCTCGCGAGTCTCTGGGACAGCACCGGTCATCCGACTCCTAGGGTTGACCAGGTCGGAAGGATCGAGCTGTCTCCCGCAGTTGTCGCACTGATCGCCGCGGGCTTCGCCGTAATCACAATGGGGACAGGTCCCCTCAACGTAGCGATCGGGAAGGAATCTCTCTGCTTCCGGGTCGTAAAACTGCTCGGAGGCTTTAGTGGCTATATAGCCGTTCTCAGCCAGTCTTCGGAAGACATCTTGAGTGACTTCGTGGTGATTGGGGGTTCCCGTCGATGTGTAGAGCTCCCATTGAATCCCGACCTTTTCCCAGTTGTCCTGGAACTCTTTGTGGTAACGATCGACAATCTCCTGAGGGGTTACGCCCTCCTGGTCGGCCCGCACGGTGATCGGGGTTCCGTGGACGTCAGACCCGGAGACCATGAGCACCTTGTTTCCGGCGGTCCGGTGATAGCGAGCAAAGATGTCAGCTGGGAGATACGCTCCGGCCAAATGGCCCAGATGGCGTGAACCCGACGCATAAGGCCAGGCCACAGCTACGAGGATATGTCTCGGTTCAGGCATGTCGGCTGCAAGGCTACCCGGATGAGCGGATGGTGCGAGTCGGCTTCATGGAGGCCCTTCCAGCCACGGTCATCCCGAGGAGGATCAGTATTCCCCCGATAGCGACCCCGGAGGTGAGCTTCTCATCGAAGAAGAGCCTGCCTCCCGATACGCCCACAACCGGGATCAGGTAGGCGATAAGAGACACCTGACCGGTCGTTCCCAGCTGGTTGGCCTTCACTGATGAGAGGAATCCACCGAAGCTGGCGAAAAGTCCGATCCCGAGGAGAGCGACGAGATGCCAGGTTTCGAATCCTCCGTTCGGGATAAGCGGACGACCGAGGAGCGGCCCGATCAAGAGTGAGACAGATGAAGCCACGGTGAGCTGGGGAGCCAAGATCGGGAGTGTCCCATATCTAACGGCCTCTTTCCGGACTAGGACCGCCGATGACGACCCGATCAGTACTCCTACCAGCACGAAGACCAGTCCTCTGTATGAGGAGCCTTCGATGACCCCGGGGGAGACTGAAAGCACTGCTACTCCGGAGACTGATGCAGCTAACCCAGCGGCTTTTGCGCGAGAAAAGCGTTCATCGTCGAAAGCGAAATGGGCGACTGAGGCGGTGATTACCGGGCCTAGCGAGATGATCAGCGTGACGACTCCGGCTGGCATTGTCTCGTATGCCAAATTGAAGAGGAGGGGAGGGAAAGCCACGTTGAGGAGACCTAACCGGATTCCGGCGATCATCGAGGCCTTGTTGATGACTCCTTTCCGGAGGGTGTAGATCCAGGCGACGATCGCGGCGGCTGCTAAAGGTATCCCCGTGATAGCGAAAGCATCGACGTTGTCGTTAACTAGGCCTTTCGATACCAAACCTCCCGCTCCCCAGATCACTCCGGTGAATAGAACGAGTAGCCAGACTGTTCTGTGGTGGGTATCGGCTCTTGTTTCGATTATCTCGGGACTTTCGTCACCCATGGGAGTTGAGGTTTCTTTCTGGTCGGAGCAGCACGCGTCGACATCATGAGTATTCAAGTCTGAATCTTTAACACCTTATAGGGGAAACTCTCATTCGGCGCGGCGCCGCTGCCTGGATGGTCACGTTCCTTTTTGGCTTGCCATTGGTAGTGAGCGTCGGCGGGATGCGAGGGCGGGTCATTTCAGAGGATCGCTATCGACGGCTCTCTCGGTCTTGATTCCGGGAGTCCCGCAGAGCGCCCGGCGGAACCTTAGAATCTCTATGTGGCCGTCACTCCCTATTCGCATGTCCCTTTTGGATCGACATCTCCGGGGGAGATTCTTGAATTCCTCAAGCAGATCCCGCCGGTTGACGAGGCGGGTGTTTTGAAACGATCCAAGGAAATTGGCTCGATGGCCATCGGACCGAATTCGAGACCGGATGCCGTACGGGCGTTGATTCGGAGCTGTGATCTCACTTCCCTAGAAGGATCTGATACTCCCGACCACATCAGGCGCTTGGCCAGTCGGGCGATGAGACCAGTTCCTCACAGGAGCGATATCCCGCCGGTCGCTGCGCTGTGTGTATACCCCTCCTTGTTGGAGGTAGCGGTTGAGGCACTGGCTGGGAGCTATGTGAGAGTTGCTGTTGTCGCTGGTGGGTTTCCATCTGGCCAGATCCCGATAGCGGCCAGAGTCGCCGAGGTTCAGGGGGCAGTGATGGCGGGTGCGGACGAGGTCGATTTCGTCTTGAACCGTGGAGCACTGTTGTCCGGAGATTATCCACGCGCCTTCGAGGAGATTCGGGGAGTGAAAGACGCTGTCTCTCAAGCGACGCTGAAAGTAATCCTGGAGGTTGGCGAGTTGGGTGATTTGGATACGGTCAAGAGAGCATCGATGTTGGCGTTGGCTGCTGGGGCAGATTTCATCAAGACGTCGACCGGAAAGATCGCGGAGTCGGCGAGTGTCCCGGCTGCACTTGTGATGATGACAGCAATACGTGACTGGTATGACCTTACGGGGATACTTGTCGGCTTGAAGGTCGCCGGGGGCATACGTTCGGTCGATCAGGCTCTGCAATATCTGTTTGCATTGAGGGAGACTCTGGGATCAACCTGGATGAATTCGCGGCGATTCCGAATTGGGGCTTCTTCTCTCCTAGATTCCTTGGTTAAGGCGGTACCAGTTGTTTGAAGACAGACTCGCGGGGATTCCGGAAGGTAGATTCAAGCCAGTGAGACATGCTGACTCCAGTGGGGGGTTCTGGCCGGGATCGATCGACTGGGAATATTCGGCCGAAACAGAGGACCCGGCTGTCGCCGGGATCCTCGATCGATACGGTGTGATCGTCGATGGCGACGGATCGGTCCCGAAGTCGAAGCTCTACTCGCCCACAATCAATCCCGCTACCGAAGAACGACTCGCTGATCTACCGGATGCTGGTGAGAAGGATGGAGACCGGGCCGTTCAGTCGGCGCGGAAAGGCCTTGCGGCATGGAGTTCGCTCGATCCTCGTCGACGGGCGAGGATTCTCTTTGATTCGTCGAGACTGATCGCCGAAAAGTCAAGGGAACTGGCTGCCTTGATTTCTCTCGACTCGGGAAGACCTATCCGGGATCTCCGGTCCCTCGAAGTTTGTCGGTCCGAGGCCTCCCTGTTCTACAACGCGGGGTGGGTAGACAAACTGGACTACGTATTCCCTGGGCAAAGTTACAGGCCAATCGGAGTGGTACAAATCTCTCCTTCTTGGAGGGATCCTCTCTCTTCGGCAGTCAGTCGTTTGGGCCCCGCCCTCGCCTGCGGTAATTCGGTGATTCTCACTCCTCACCCACTTGCTCCCCTCGCTTCTTTCCACCTAGCGGGACTCCTCGCGGAGGCTGGGATTCCGAGCGGAGTCGTGAACGTGGTCACTGGTCGGGATGCTGCTCTCGCCATCTACAAGAACCCAGCGGTAGGAGCAAGGAGCTTCGCGAGCCGAGCTGACTACGAGGCGGCACAATCCTCGAATCCTGTGGGAACCATCGAAGCGGGCCAGGGTGGAGGAACGGTTTCGCTGGTTTTCGATGATGCTCCTATCGACGAGGCGGTGGAAGGGGTTGTGAGGGCTGCGTTTGGCTCCGCTCCCGAGGGAACATGGGTAATGGTCCAAGAGTCGATCGCTGAGGATTTTCTTCGAAGGATCAAGAGGCGAATGGAGGGTCTTCGAGTGGGAGATCCCTTGGATCCGAACACTGAGGTCGGGCCGCTCGGATCGGCCAGTCTTCTCAGCGATGTCACCGATCGGCTAGAAGGCGCGGCAGAAGAAGGGTGCGAAGTTTTCCAACCAGCCTTTGGTCTTCCAGAGCGCGGGTTCTACTTCCGTCCGGCTCTCGTTTCCAAAGCTTTTCCCTACCTCAGGGTTGTCCAAGAAGGTATCCCCGGGCCTGTCGCCCTGGTAATGACTTTCCGAGTTCCGGAAGAGGGGATTGAGTTGGCTTCAGGAATCCGGGGTACGGACTGCGCTCAAATCTGGGCCACGAAAGCATCCCGTGGAATTTGGGCCGGCCAGCGACTCAAGTCCCGGAAGGTCCTCGTCAACACATCCGAAGGATCCGACCCTTCTGTCGGTTTCGGAGGACCGGGTCCCTTCGGATTTGGAGGGCAAGGAGGGAAGAGGGCGCTTGCATCATTCCTTGATTTCGAGGAGAAGACGAGATGAGTGATTCTGGGGCCGAACACTTGTTGTTCATTGGCGGTCGATTCCAGCCTTCCGAATCAGGCGCAACTATCCCCCTGGTCGATGCTTCGGGGAAGGCGATTGGCACGGCCGCTCAGGCAGGCGAGGCCGACGCAGTCCGATGTGTGGAGGCTGCTCGCAAGGCGTTCTCTCAATGGTCATCAATCTCCGGGTATGCGAGAGGGGCGATGCTGCTGGCTGTTGCACGAAGCGTCGAACGGAACACCTCATCGATTGCGGCGTCTTTGTCCAGCGCGGGAGTCTCTCGAAGGAGAGCCGAGCGGGAAGTCATCTCGGTCTCCGAGCTTTTCGATTGGTACGCCGGCTGGTGTGACAAATTCGCACAGGTATATGGGAGTGTTAATCCTGTCCAGGATCCCTACGTCAGCTTCAGCGTCCCGGAGCCAATAGGGGTGGTTGGATTGGTGGCGCCGTCAGATTCACTCCTGTTAGGGGCCGTATCGCGGCTTGCCCCAGCCCTGACTGCTGGAAATACCGCGATCCTCGTGGCATCTCAAGGAGTTGCGGGCGCTATTGGCTCGTTGGCCAAATCGATTGCGGAAGCCCGACTCCCAGACGGAACCGTCAACGTCCTGAACGGCGACACGTTCGAGCTTGTCGATGCCCTGGTTTCGGGGGGTGGAATCGATGCCCTGGACGTGCCAGGCGGCGAAGCTGAGGGGGGATTAGGAGGAGAGATCCAACTTCCGGGGGCTTCGATCACAGGGCGCGGATCTGGACGGGGACCGGAATCGATCGGCAGGTACTGTCGCTCCAAGGGTATCTGGCATAGCGTAGGCAAATAGGGTCGCGGGACAATCTCTGATCCGAAGACCAAGATGTGTTCCCAGTAAGCCGGGTTTTGCCGCCTCAGAGAAGGCTTCCCGCTTCCTGATCGACCAGAAAGATGACGTCAGTCGTGAGTCTGAGAAGTCGTTGGATCGGGTACACATCCTCGGGGCCTTTCAAAACCGCCGCCAAAGTCTCGGCTTTCTCCGCTCCCGAGACGAGCACCACGACTCGCTCGGCTTGCTCGAGGAGCGGGAAGGTGGATGTGAGACGCCACACATCGAGTGATGGGATATTGGTGGCTACATAGATCCGCTCGCTTGTTGTCTCTAGCGCTGCGGTCCCGGCGAAAAGAGAGGCAGTGTGTCCGTCAGCCCCCATCCCGAGAAGAATCAGGTCGGGCGGATCGTCTCCGTGTAGAAGTCGGAGTTCGGCTTCGTAGAAAGCTGCCGAGTCGGAAGGGTTCAGGTGGGGAGAATACCGAGGGCGGAGGAATCGAGCGGGGACGTGGGATGCCAGAGTCTGAAGGATCGTTGCTCCGTTTGAATCGGGATGGTCATGGGCGACCCATCTCTCGTCGGAGAGCCAGAGAACGGCTCTTTCCCAATCTAGAGGTCGCTCGGCCAGTAGCCGGTAGGCCGCTTGAGGAGTGCTTCCCCCTGCCAAGCCAATCGAGACATTCGGCCGCGATGAAGCCGAAAATGTCTCCTCTACAAGATCACCAGCGGCTTGGGCGAGAAGGTCGGAGTCGTACAGCACTTCCGTACGCATCCGTACAACATAACCGTTTCTTAATCTGAATCGGGGCCACCAGCGTCATTCTCGATTCGGATGCGAGACTGTGGGGTCGCGAGAGCTGACTCCGCTAGCAGAAGGTGTAGTCGAATCGGGTCTCGCGCGTCCTTTCTGGTGGGCCATGTGTCAGCGGACATCTCGGCCTGATACTCCAGGGCTTCATTGTTCCAGAGACCCCTTGACTTCTTGAACGTCTCGGCGAAGCGTCTAGCCGTTCGGATTTCTGGAAAATTGGCGGCAGCTTCTCGGTCGCAGGATCGGATTAGAGACGCCAAAATGAGTGTGTTGCGGATGCTTAAGTTGGTTGATCCGGGTTCTCGTTTGGCGAGTCGGGCCGAACTCCGCGATAATCGATTCGCTTCCCCATTCAGTTTTTAGGAGTCCAGGCATGGCTGAGAAGATTACGTTGCGCGCCGAGTCGGGTCGGGCCCCCGGTAGTCGCAATTCACAGAGGATCCGTCGTCAGGGCGGTGTCCCTGCAATCGTCTACGGGAAGTCGGCGCAACCGGTGAATATCGTGGTCGATCACCACGATCTAGTCTCGGCTCTCTCGACTGAAGCTGGGAGAAACGCGTTGATCACTTTGGATCTCGACGGGAAAGAGATCCTGACGATTCCCAAGAAGATCGAGAAGCACCCTTTCCGCAACCAGGTTCGTCACGTCGATTTTCTTACTGTCTCTCTCACCGAGACTATCCGTGCTGATGTTGCGATTCACCTGGTCGGGACTGCTCCTGGGCTCAAGCTCGGTGGTGTTGAATCTCAGTCTCTCTCCACAATCGAAGTTGAGTGCTTAGTGAGCAACATCCCCACTCACGTCGACCTCGATGTCTCATCCTTGGGACTCCACGACTCTTTGAGGGTCTCAGACCTCCCCGAGTTGGAGGGTGTTACCTACCTTGACGATCCAGAAACGGTTGTAGTCAGCATCATCGTTCCGAAGATCGAAGTCGAACCGGAGCCGGAGGAAGAAGCGGCCGAGGGTGAAGAAGGCGAGGCTGAAAGCGAGGAAGCCGCTGCAGCAGAGGAGCCTGAGTCTTCGGAGGGCGAATAACCGCTGTGAGACTGGTGGTCGGCCTTCGCAATCCGGGGGCCGAGTACGAAGGGACTCGGCACAATATTGGTGGCGAAGTCGCGGTTGCTCTAGCTCGCAAGAACGCAGGGAGACTCAAAAGAAACTCGATGCGTACGCGGTCGGAAGTAGCCGAGATGAGGCTGGGCGACCATCGAGTCGTCGTTGCCGTTCCCCATTCCTTCATGAATCACTCGGGTGGGCCTGTGTCTGCAACTCTGCGAACGTACAAGGCTCCGCCTTCAGATCTCATAGTGATCCATGACGATATCGACCTCGAGTTCGGTCGTTTCCGGCTTCAAATCGGGGGTGGTTCTGGTGGACACAACGGGGTGAAATCTGTGATCGCGTCTCTAGGACACGGAGATTTTGCTCGACTCAAATTTGGGGTGGGGCGTCCCCCGAGTTCCGTTGATCCTGCCGACTATGTCCTCAACAAGTTCTCGAAAGCGGAGCGATCCGAGGTAGACACACTCATCCAAGAGGCCGTGGATGTGGTTGAACTCTGGATCACTGATCCTCCGAGAGCGCAAGAACTCGCGGCGAGGTTCGGGAGAGTCTGATACGACGAGGCTATGTTTTCGGATCCGAAATGTCTCCTTCTCATTGCGATGGTTAAGATCGCTGAAGCCTTCATAGGACATCTAGCTTGAGTTTTCCGGACTGGCTGGCGTTTTCCCGGGTGATCTTGGTGCCGGTGATTATGGGACTCACCCATTCACCGCTTGAGCACCGTTTTGTGATCGCGGGTGGACTTTTCGCCTTCGCTGCCGCGACTGACTTTTTTGACGGTTATCTGGCACGCCGGTGGAAATCGGAGTCGGTTCTAGGCGCTTTCCTAGACACCACCGCCGACAAACTCCTAGTCACTGGAGCCCTCTTGGCCTTGCTTACGGTGAACCGTGTGTCCATGTGGGCGGCGCTGGTGATAATGATGCGTGAATTCGTTGTGATGGCTCTGCGAGGTTTGGTCGCACTTAGCGGAGGACTCATCAGGCCTTCCACCTGGGGGAAAGTAAAGGCCTTCGCTCAGTTCATCGCTATTGGGTTCGCGTTTATCCGCTGCGGGCCGGAATTCCTCGGCATGTATTTGGATCAGTGGCTCATGTGGATTGCGGTGATCCTCACAATTGCCTCCGGATGGCAGTATGTCGCATCGTATTGGGATCACATGATGGGACGTGCAAAGGGGAAGGTGTCCCAGTGACAGTCCTTGTCACCGGTGGGAGCGGTGTGGTCGGAGGTGCGGTGATCCGACACCTGGTCGACTCCGGAGAGACGGTCCGGGCTCTGTCTCGTTCCTCGGATTCAGACGAGAAGATCAAAGCTCTGGGTGCTCTCCCCGTTAGGGGTGACATGATCGATCCCGCCTCTCTCCCCGAAGCCTTCGAGGGGATCGACCTTGTCTATCACATTGCAGGCGTCAACGAGATGTGCTCGAAAGATCCGGCCAAGATGGTGAGAACAAATGTGGAAGGTTCTCTAGCTGTGCTAAGAGCAGCTGGTGCGTCCAAGGTCGGGAGGGTGGTCTACACGTCGTCTGCGGCCGCTATCGGAGAGGAACATGGAACGATCGGGACAGAGAGCTCTCCGCATCGAGGGAGTTACTTGTCCCACTATGAGCGATCGAAACATCTGGCCGAACAGGCAATGATTTCGGAGCCAACCAATGTCGAATTGGTGGTGGTCAATCCTTCGTCGGTCCAAGGGCCCGGTCGTTCTTCTGGAACTGGCAAACTGATCCTCGACGTAGCCCGGGGGAAGCTCCCCGTTTTGGTAGACACTCGTTTATCGATTGTGGATATTGACGATTGTGCCCGGGGCCACCTTCTGGCGGCTGAACGAGGGAAACCGCGAGAGAGATACATCTTGAACTCCTTCACTCTCCCTATTCGAGATGCGATCGAGATGCTGGAAGGTCGACTCGGGAGGGACATCAAGGTTCGTTATCTCCCCGGTTGGGTCGCCCAGGGGGCATCAATGGTTATTGAGGGAGCTTGGAGATCTGTAGGACGGAAGCCGCCTCTTTGCCGGGAAATGATTCGAACGGTGCGCAACGGCCACGCCTATGACGGTTCTAGGGCGACTCGAGAACTCGGTCTCGAATACACGCCAGCCGAGGAAATCCTGGCCAGACTCATCGATTGGTTCCGGAACGAGGGGATGTTGGAGTGATGGGGATTCAGCGGGCAAGAAACTCCGTCTAGCCTCGACGTCAATGTCCGCACCACTCGCGTCCTTGACCAGCCGATGGCGTAGCTCAGATCTGCCCCCACTCCCAGGACGCTGGGTGGTGCCAGTCGCCGCTCGTCCGTGGGCACTAGCTGGATTGGCGAGATCTGTTCGCGGCCCGCTATTGGTGGTTGTCCCTTCTGAGATCGATGCCGAGCGCCTTTCCGATGACGTCGCCCTCTTCGTCGACCAGGTTTTCTTCCTCCCCGCTTGGGAGACGCTCCCGTTCGAACATCTTTCCCCCAACGTCACGACAATGGCGAAGCGGTCTGAGGCCCGGCATGTCTTGAAGACTGGATCGAAAGGGACGGTGGTGATCGCTCCAGTCAGGGCGGCGATTCAACGGTTGAGTCCGTCCCCGGTGGGGCCTTTGACAGTGGCTCTTGGAGACACGGTTTCGATCGACGAGTTGGTGCATTGGCTATCTGACGCCGGTTACGAACGGTCGAGAAGGGTAGAAGCACGCGGAGAGTTCGCGGTCCGCGGAGGGATCGTTGATGTATTCCCAGCGCAAGGATCAGACCCTGTTCGGGTCGATTTGTTTGGAGATCTGATCGAAGACCTCAGGGTGTTTTCCCCGGGAGACCAAAGATCGGCTGAAGCGGTAGAGCAGATGGTGGCCTACCCCGCGAGAGAGTTCAGACCGGATCCGACGGTCATGGACTCCGCGGGGGCCCTGATGGACTCGGAACCATGGAACAACTCGGTGTGGGAACGCCTCAGGGAAGGGATGGTTTTCGAAGGGATGGAGTCTTGGTTGCCCTGGCTCGCACCTGAGAGGTGTCTTCTGGATGAGTTGGACACGGACGTTCCTATCGCTGTCTTCGATCCGGTAAGAACCGTTGAGAGGGGGATCGAGCTCCAACGCGAGGAAGCGGACCTTGCTGAGGCCTTGGCTTCCACCTGGGGACGAGATGTGTCGAGTCTCGGTGATCATCCGGCGTTGTTCTTGGATGTCAAGACTCGTCTGGGGAGGATCCCCACCATAGATATGCCTCCTGTCCCGGCCTCGCCTTCAGACGTAGTCCTTGAGATCGGCACTTTCGCCGGGACCGCGGGCGATCCCGAATCGGTTGCAGCTGCGGTACAAGCCCTGATAGACCGAGGGGACATCGTGGTAATCGCTATGGACGGCGAAGCGGCTGCCGATCGAACCGCTCGAATTCTTGCTGAAAACGGGACTCACGTCCCTAGGGGTGAATTCGGTGGGGGGAGCGTGATCGTCTCTCAAGGGCTCCACCGAGGTTTCTTAATCCCGTCCCAGAAGGTCGCCGTCCTCGGAGAAGAAGAGATTGCTGGGCGGAGGCAGGCTCATCGGCGGAGTGGTCGGAAGCCGGTTTCGACGGGGGCGGAGTATCGCGATCTTCAGCCTGGCGACTGCGTGGTCCATTACCGGCACGGGATCGGTCGTTTCGAGTCTCTGGTTTCCCGCTCGATGGCCGGTGTGGAACGTGACTATTTGGTGATTGCCTATGCCGGGAAAGACCGCCTCTATGTTCCGGTCGATCAACTCGCTGCCGTGAAGAAGTACACAGGAGGCGAACAGCCGCGCATTTCGAGGATGGGGGGGAGAGACTGGGCCGAGACTAAGGGGAGGATTCGGAGACAAGTGGCTGCGGTAGCTGAGGAGGTTGTCAGATTGCACCGGAAACGGGCTCGGGCTACCGGACACCCATTCCCAGAAGATACCCCCTGGCAGTCGGAGATGGAGAGTCTGTTCGTCTACGAGGAGACACCCGATCAACTCTCAGCGATAGCTGCTGTCAAGACCGACATGGAGGCGGAGAAGCCGATGGATCGGCTTGTCTTCGGTGATGTGGGGTTTGGGAAGACCGAGGTTGCCCTGAGAGCGGCCTTCAAAGCAGCAGTTTCGGGGAAACAAGTCGCAGTTCTGTGTCCGACCACCCTTTTGGCCCAGCAACACCTGCAGACGTTCTCCGAGAGAATGGCACCGTATCCGATAAGGGTCGCGATGCTTTCTCGTTTCCTCACCTCGAAGGAGACTCGCCAGGTCTTGAAAGGAATCGCCGCAGGCGACGTGGACATTGTGATCGGCACTCACAGACTTCTCTCGGACGATGTCTTGTGGAAGGACTTGGGTCTCCTGGTGGTCGACGAGGAGCAACGTTTTGGAGTATCCGCCAAAGACCAGATCAAACGTCTGAAGGTCGGAATGGATGTTGTCACGCTAACCGCGACTCCAATCCCGAGAACTCTCGAAATGGCATTGACCGGTATACGGGAGGTCAGTCACATCAAGACTCCTCCAGAAGACCGTCATCCCATCCTTACCTTTGTCGGGCCCCACGATGAGCGGACCATTTCGGCGGCAATCCGGCGCGAACTTCTTCGTGAGGGACAAGTCTTCTATGTCCACAACCGGGTTCGGTCAATTGAAAAGGTGGCAGAGGAGCTGAGAGAGTTGGTTCCTGAAGCTAGATACGCCGTTGCCCACGGACAGATGAGTGAGGGACGACTTGAGCAGGTGATGTTGGATTTCTGGGCTCGGGAATATGACGTCTTGGTCGCGACCACAATCATCGAATCCGGTCTGGATCTTCCTCAGGTCAATACCCTGATCGTCGACAGGGCTGACCTCTTGGGGCTGGGCCAGCTATACCAGCTCAGGGGGAGGGTGGGACGGTCCAGCCAACGGGCATATGCGTACCTTTTCCACCCTCACGAATTGTCACTCTCGGAAGACGCCCACCGTCGCCTAGAAGCGATTGGCGAAGCCACTGATCTCGGATCAGGGTTTCAGCTTGCACTCAAGGATCTTGAGATTCGTGGTGCTGGTTCGATTCTGGGAGAGGTGCAGTCGGGACACATCGCGGCTGTTGGGTTCGATCTCTACACCGAGTTGGTCGCCGAGGCTGTCGACAAGCTGGAAGGTCGGGAGCCTATTGAAGAGGATCCGGCCGATGTCCGAATAGACCTACCCGTCGATGCCCACCTGCCAGAGGAATATGTTGACGATCTGGAGTTGAGATTGGAGGTCTATCGCCATCTCGCTCTTGCGAAAGATCCGGCCGAGGTCGATCGGGTGGAAGAGGAGTGGATCGACCGGTTTGGAGCGATTCCACCTCCTGCCGAGGCTTTGATCGAGATGGCCCGCCTCCGGGTTGAGGCTATCCGGGTCGGGCTGAAGGAGATCGTGAAGCTACGCCACGAGATCCGGTTGAGTCCGGTCGACCTCTCCGCTTCCCAAGAGGTGAGACTCCAACGGCTTCAACCCAGAGCCGTCCTGAGGGCTCAGGAGGGGATTCTTTTCATCCCTGCGCCTCCAGGTTTGGTGGCCGGGATACTGGGGTTCTTGAGGGAGATGTGGCCACTGGATATCACTTCTTCCTCAGCCACCTAGAATTTCTTGATCGGGTACCGTGCCGGTGGGAGGAACTATGAAGCGTGCCATGTCGACCTTTCTCATGATTCAGTTGGCGGCCGCTCTTTCTGGGTGTTCTGATCCGGGCCCTTTGGTCGTGACGATCGACGGTCGGGAGATCCACTACTCAGAAATCGAGAGGCGATCATCTGAACTTGCTTCTGGGGCAGTCGATGAGCACCTCTATCTCAATGCCCTCACGAAGACAATCTATGAGGCGATCATCGAAGACGTGGTCGCAACCGAGGCACGCGAAGAGTTTGGGATCGAAGCGACCGGAGAAGAGGTCGACGCCAAATTCGAGGAGTTGAAGGCGAAGGCAGCCGGATATGGGACTTTCGAGGAAGAGATTGCCCTCGAGGGTTACACGATCGAGGGTTTTCGTGAAGCGGCCGCTTTGGAGGTGGTTTTCGATGAGTTGCGGATTGCTCTAGCGCCACAGCTTCCTGAAGTCACCTACGAAGAGATTGAGGCGTTCTATCAAGAGCACCTCAAGTGGTTTGTCGAATCCGCCTGCATAGAGATCATCCAGACCGAAACCGAAAGCGAAATCGAGGCGGTGAAGGCTCGGCTGGACGGGGGAGAAGAATTCGGTGTGTTAGCCCGAGAAGTCTCGATTCACACCGTGTCTGCTGCAAACGGTGGTTCCATGGGGTGCGGGCCACTTCAGTATTCGGAAGATTTTGCCGAGAAAGTCACTCGGGTTCGAGAGGGGACGGTCTCGGAACCTTTTGCTTCGGGTAATGCCTTCAACCTGATCAGGGTGACTGAACGGAAGATCCGGCCAATCGAATCGGTAGCAACCGAGATCGAGACGACCATCAACGACGAGGCAATGGTGACAATCCTCTCCGACTGGATCATTGAACAACTGACAGATTCCGACATCGTCCTTGCTTCCGAATACGGGACTTGGGAGGCAGGGCCTCCCCCGCAGGTCCGTCCTCCGGTCGCGGTGGCTATCGGGTGAAACTGTCCGAACTGACGATCATCGGGCTTGGCCCTAATGGATGGGAACGAATCCCCCCGTCAATTCGCGAGATCCTGTTGGATCCAAACTGGGAGATCGTGGTGCGTACTGTCCGTCATCCAGCTGCGTCTACTCTGGCCTCACTGCGGTCGGTGAAGCCCTGCGACGACATTTATCACTCTTGCGGTTCTTTTGAACAGGTATATGACGGGATTGTGGAGCGAGTCCTGGTCTCTGGCGAGAGGGTGATCTACGCGGTACCAGGAAGCCCATTTGTGGGAGAGCTAGCAGTGTCTCGTCTTCGAGCCAGGGCAGCCGAGGAAGGGATTTCAGTACAGGTCATTGCCGGCGAGTCCTTTTTGGATGTCATTTGGGATCTTGTCGAGATCGATCCGCTCGCTGATGGGTTCCGTCTTCTCAACGGGCACGATCTCCCCGATCCTCTGGTATTCGATCGGCCGACAGTGATCGGCCAGGTTGACACCCCACTAATGCTTGGCGAAGTGGCGGCCCGCTTGAGCCGGGCTCTCCCCGAAGAGACGATGGTGACCGTAGTCGTAGCTGCCGGTGGGCCTGACGAAACGGTGGTAAGGGCTCGGCCGGATGAGATCGACCAAAATATGGCGGGAGATCTCACTTCTTTGTTTGTCCCCAAGACAGTTGCCGGCTGGTACGGAGTCTTTGAGACCATGCGACGCTTAAGGGTTGAGTGCCCGTGGGATCGGAAACAGACTCATAGGTCGCTTGTTAGGTATCTGGTTGAGGAGACGTTTGAACTTGTAGGCGCTCTCTCTCTACTCGGTCAAGACGAAGATGATTTTGGAGCGTACGCCGAGGTTGAGGAAGAGCTGGGTGACCTGCTGCTGCAGATTCTTTTCCACACAGTGATTGCGGAGGAATCGGGCGGCTTCCGGGCCGATGATGTGGCTGAGCAGCTGAGAAGGAAACTGGTGAGGCGCCACCCACACGTTTTCGGTGATGTGTCAGCGCCAGACGCAGAGACGGTGAAGACCAACTGGGACAAGATCAAGCGAGGCGAGAAGGGGAAGGTTTCCTCATCCCTAATGGACGGTGTCCCGGCCGGTTTGCCGGGGATAAGCCGATCGGCCGAGGTGCAGCGGCGAGCTGGGAAAGTCGGTTTCGACTGGCACGATCCGGAAGCAGTGATTGAGAAGATTCTGGAGGAGATTGACGAGGTTCGAGGAGCGACGACCGAAGAAGAGCGGTATCACGAGTTGGGCGATCTTGCTTTTTCGGTAGTGAACCTTGCGCGACATCTCAAAGTGGAGCCTGAAACTGCCCTGATGGCGGCTGCCCAACGCTTCGAAGATCGATTCCGGGCGATGGAAGATTTGGGGTCTCTCGAAGGACTCAGCCTTGAGCAACTGGACGCTTTGTGGGAGAGAGTGAAACAAGGACTGACATGAGGTCATTCGGGGATTCATCGAAGCCTACGGCGACTACCAGACTCTCTTTGTTCCGCGGCTAGCCTTGTTGTCGAATCAACAGGGAGTATTTAGCAAGTGCCGACCACGATTACGAAGATTCATGCCCGAGAGATTCTCGACAGCCGCGGCAACCCAACCGTTGAAGCCGAAATGTTCCTGGCTGGCGGCGGTTTCGGTCGCGCAGGAGTCCCTTCTGGAGCCTCGACCGGTGCCCTTGAAGCGGTAGAGCTCCGCGACGGTGGAAGCCGAATGGCGGGGAAGGGTGTGCTGAATGCTGTGAAGCATGTCAACGACACGATCGCTCCGGCCCTGATAGGGCTTGATGCCACCCAGCAGGAGCGGATCGATCAGATCATGATCGATCTTGACGGGACGCCCAACAAGGCCAAGCTCGGGGCAAACGCCATTCTGTCGGTCTCTCTGGCTGCAGCGAGAGCTTCGTCCGCGCAACTCGGGATTCCTCTCTACAAATACCTAGGTGGGCCGGTGGCTCGAGTCCTTCCGGTCCCTTGCCTCAATGTGCTGAACGGAGGGGCTCATGCGGCGAATTCCGTCGATATCCAGGAGTTCATGCTGGTCCCGGGCGGATTCTCCTCATTCTCGGAAGGTCTTCGGGCTGGCGTTGAGGTGTACCACGCATTGAAGAAAGTTCTCTCAGGGCGAGGACTTGAGACAAACGTGGGCGATGAGGGTGGATTCGCTCCTAACCTCCCGACCAACCGAGCCGCCGTCGAGCTGCTGGTGGAGGCAATCCAAGCTGCCGGTTACAAGCCGGGGGAGCAAGTAGCTTTGGCGATCGACGCGGCTGCTTCTGAGATGTACAGCGAGGGCGGTTACGTTATCGAAGGCGGGAAGATGTCCTCGGCTGAGATGATCGATTATCTCGCCGGTTGGGTCGACGAATTCCCGATCGTTTCGATCGAAGACGGTCTTGACGAGGCCGACTGGGAGGGATGGAAACTCCTCACGGAAAGGCTGGGAGACCGTTGCCAGTTGGTGGGAGACGACGTCTTCGTGACCAACGAGGCGATCCTCAAGAAGGGGATCGTCGAGGGCGCAGCAAATGCGATTCTGATCAAGGTGAACCAAATCGGGACTCTCTCAGAGACTCTTCATACGATGGATCTCGCCAAAGGCGCTCGCTACGGGAGGATGATCAGTCACCGATCTGGAGAGACCGAGGACGCATTCATCTCTCATCTGGCTGTTGCCACCAACGCCGGACAGATCAAGACCGGTGCACCAGCGAGAGCTGAGAGAACCGCCAAGTACAACCAGCTGTTGCGGATTGAGGAGAGCCTGGGAGATCAGGCTCGATACGCTGGTTGGGAGACGTTTCGGAGAGGTTGATGAGTAGAGGCCGTTCTGCCGGATGGACGCTCACGATGGTGATTGTGGGTGTTCTAGCAGCGGCCGTCATTACCGGGTGGGCGCCGATTCGTGATATCGGCGCCCAACGGGCCGAATTGGCGGAAGCCGAAGCCGAGTTTGCCCGGCTCCAGGAACAGAATGCATACCTTGAAGAGAGGCTGGAAGCTCTGGCGGATGGAATCGAGATAGAACGGATTGCCCGAGAAGAACTTGGCTATGTCCTCCCGGACGAAGAAGCTTTCGTTGTAGTCGACCCGGGATCCACCACTTCTGTCCCCGAAGAACCGACTGTCACTCAGGAGTCATTCGTATCGCATCCCTGGTATAAGAAGGTTTGGGATTGGCTGACTGGCGCTGATCTTGTGAACAACTCGTAGCGGGACTTGAGAAAGGGAGAAGATGGGTGACTTCACCACAATCGAGGCACAGATCGGACGCCCACTTCGCGCGGAATCGCAAGTCGTGGCGACATGTCCCCTCGGATTACCGGTAGTGGCAGAGGTTCCGCCGATACTTGACGACGGTACTCCGTTCCCTACCACTTACTGGCTGGCGTGTCCGTTGGCAGGGATCCGGATTGGCCGACTGGAGTCGATCGGCGGGGTGAGGAGGATGGAGGCCAAGGCCAAGACAGATCCTGGTTTCGCTGCCGCACTTGAGCAGGCTCACCGTAGGTATCAGGAGTACCGGGACTCGAAGATTCCATCGGGGACTTCGCCTCGACCAACCGGAGGTATAGCGGGTGCAAGCGCGGGCGTGAAATGCCTACATGCTCATTACGCCGATTACGCCGCGGGGAATGAGAATCCGGTGGGCGCGGCTGTCGCCCTGTGGGTGGAACCTTTGGATTGTCAGGTTCCTTGCGTGATAGATGGGGTCAGAAACGTAGATTGGGTGGAACCACGTTGAGTTGTAGGGCCGCGGTTGATATCGGTACCAACACGGTGAGGCTGCTGGTGGTTGACGAAGCCGGGTCTGAGTTGGAGAGGCTGGTGAGAGTCACCGGACTTGGCGTCGGCCTAGACCAGTCCGGCCGATTGTCTGAGTCCTCTATGCGTAGGACAGCCGCGGCTCTTGGAGAGTTTCGGCGGTCGCTCGTTCATCATCGGGTGGATTCGCTTCGAGTTGTCGCTACCGCAGCATGCCGGGGAGCCGAGAACGCTGAGGAGTTCTTGAACCTGGCCGAACTCGCTCTCGAGACCCGTGCGGAGATCATCTCGGCGGACGAGGAGGCCAGGCTGGCGTATGCCGGAGTCTCTGGCGCTTTCCCTTGGGAGGACCAGATCGTGGTGATCGATATCGGCGGGGGAAGCACGGAGTTTGTGTCGAGCCAAGAATCTTGCTCTGTTGAGATCGGTTCGGTGAGGATCACCGATCGGATGCTGGGTCCGGGTCCTGTCGGTTTCGACGTTCTCCAATCTGTGAGCGAAATGGTGGACGAGTTGCTCTCTCAGGCTCCGAAACTATCAGGCTGTGGGATCGGAGTAGCTGGTACATGGACGAGTCTGGCAGCTATGAGTCTCAGGCTTCCGGCCTACGATCCTGTCGCTGTACACGGTTCAGCAATCGATCGGACCTCGATCGACCGGTTGGTGGGTCTGCTCGCCGGACTTACGGTTGACGAAATAGCAGGGATCCCTTCGATGGATCCGAATCGCGCTCCCGTGATTCTTGGGGGAGCTTTGATTGCTCGGGGAGCGATACGGCGTCTAGACATGGAAGAAGTGAAGATATCGGAGCGGGATCTGCTTGACGGGGTTGTCGCCGGTTTGCCGTAACGCGACAATCTCTCTGAGCCCGGGTGGCGGAACGGTAGACGCAGAGGTCTTAAACACCTCGGCCGAGAGGCGTGTGGGTTCGACTCCCACCCCGGGTACCAGAAGGTTAGATTGTCAGACCGCTTCTCCTCGGCCCCCCTCGGTCCCCCCGGCTCCGCCGGGGGGAAAGTACCTCTTAGTCGGTCCCCCCAGCTCCGCTGGGGGGAAAGTACCGCCGGCTCATGTAATGAGCCGGGGGTAGGGGGGAAAGGCACGGGGGTAGG
>CAYTVW010000002.1:12104-22264 GCA_964441865.1 uncultured Acidimicrobiaceae bacterium | reverse complement strand
CCATGGGAAGGGGGCGCCGCTGTCAGAAGCTTTGCGGATGATGATCCCACTCTCGGACGCGGGATATCCCCAATTGGCCATTACCTACCGCAATGACGTTGGTCAGCCGGAAGACCCGACTGGCTACTACCAGTACGGTGCCGAAGAGTGGAAAGAGGTTGAGGGGGCAATCGAATACGCGGTCTCGCGGGGTGCTCGACAAGTCGTCTTGTACGGGTATTCGACGGGAGCAGCTTTGGCGATGAGGGCTTCGTTCTACGACAACCAGGCATATGTCGCGGGTCTTGTTTTGGATTCTCCAAACCTCGATATTTCTCGGGCTATTTCCTTCGCTGCCGAGAAGGAGAGGTTCCTCGGACTTCCGCTTCTGCCAACTATGACGGAGACGGCGAAGATGCTGGCAGCTCTCCGGACCGGTGCCAACTACAGGATCATGAACATCCTGGCGGATGCCGGACGACTGAGGGTTCCAGCACTCGTCTTTCACGGGACCGAGGATGATGTGATACCGATGTCGGCGAGCGAGGAACTCCGTGATGCTCGACGTTCTCTCGTGGAACTAGTCAAGGTCGAGGGCGCGGGGCATGTCGAATGTTGGAACGCTGATCCGGCCGGATACGCAGCCAAAGTCATCGAATTCCTCGCCGGTCTTGAATCCTGAGTTGAATTGGCGGACGGGAGCGGCTTGGGTGCTGGCGAGTCCTAGATGCGTTCGGCTATCCGGTCGCCAATCTCCGAAGTAGACATTCCCATCTTCGGTCCGCCCATCGTTTTCAACTCCGGGAGTACAGAAGCAGCCGCCGCCTCGACCGATCGGGCAGCATCTACTTGCCCCAGATGCGCCAGCGCCATGGAGGTCGAGAGGACGGCAGCAACGGGGTTCGCCCACCCATTCCCTGCAATATCAGGGGCAGAACCGTGTACAGGTTCGAACATCGACGGATACCGCTTTTCTGGGTCAAGATTCCCAGATGCTGCAAGTCCCAGACCACCTTGGATGGCGGCACCCAAGTCGGTGATGATGTCGCCGAAGAGGTTGTCGGTGACCATCACATCGAAACGTTCAGGCGTATTGACGAAGTAGAGGCAGGCAGCGTCGATGTGGACGTAGTCCAGAGAAACTCCCGGAAATTCTTGGTTCAGATCTTGGGCCGTTTCCCACCAGAGTGATCCGGCGTAGGTCAACACGTTGGTTTTGTGGCAAACCGTCAGATGGCCGTTTCTTTCGGAGGCTTGCTTATAGGCGTATCGGATGACCCTTTCGACTCCGAGGCGAGTGTTAATCGACTCTTGGGTGGCGACCTCTTGCGCTGTCCCTTTCTTGAACGAACCGCCGATTCCGGCATAAAGACCCTCGGTGTTTTCTCGGACTACCACCAAGTCGCAGCGTTCCGGAGTGAGGTGAGCAATGGGAGAGGGAACGCCCGGGAAGAGTTTGACGGGCCGAAGGTTCACATACTGATCGAACTCGAAACGGAGCTTAAGAAGGAGGCCTCGTTCAAGAATCCCGGGAGGTACGTCGGGTGTCCCAATCGCCCCGAGGAGGATGATGTCGTGTTCGGAGAGTTCGCTCATCACCGAATCGGGGAGGACTTCGCCAGTTGAAAGATATCTTCTCCCTCCCAGGTCGTAGTCGGTGTAGGTGACCTGGAATCCGAATTTGTCGGCTGCGGCGTTCATCGCTTTCACGGCTTCGGAAGTGACTTCGATCCCAACGCCGTCGCCGGGGATCGTTGCTATGCGATATGAAGTTTCGGGCATATCAGGAGATTAGAGGTTGCGGGAGCAGGTTCGAAGATTGGGGACTAGACCGGAGTCGACCAACCTCTTGATTTCAGTGGCTGTTTGACCTGGCGAGAGCTCGGTGTTGTCGAGAGGGAAACCGATTCCTTCGTTCTGGGATGCGAGTTCGAGGATTCGGTTGAGTTCTGGGGCTCTATTCAGATGCCAAAAAGAATCGTTTCTTCTGCGGATCCTTTCCAGCTGGACTTCTTCGGCGCAACGAAGCCAGAACGCAAAGATTTCTGTGTCAAAGGACGAGAGAAGGCCGACCAAATCCCGGAGAGAGTCGGAAGACTCGAATACGTAATTGACTACGAAATCTCGGTACCCGGCGGCTTGATGAAACGGAATCAAGAGGGCAATCGTCCGGTAGAGGTGTTCGACTCGGTCTGTGTCGTAGACCTCGAAAGGGTGAACCGCTCCGAGGTGGTCGCCGTCAAGCATCAAAGATTTGTCGAATGACTCGAGGAGTGCCCAACTGGTGGAGGTCTTGCCTACACCCACGGAACCATTGATGATGATGATCAACTGATGAACCTGACTAGAAAGCATTTACTCGCAGAGACTCGTCGTATGAGGGGTTCTCTCGACGCCCGCGCAGAGGGGAGTCTTGCAGATTCGCCATTAGGCGGCGAAGATTTGTCAATGCTCGTGAAGTCTCGATGGCCGATCCTCTTGATCTGGATGGCGGTGTTGCCGGTCGGTTGCACTGCGGAAGCTCCAAAGGGATCGGTTACGACACTTCCGACAGCTGAAGTCACTACCACGACGATGGTCGATCCAACTCAAGAGATTCCCGATCAGCGAAAGGTCTTCGAGCTAGAGGGATATCCAGATGCGATCAGTGGCTCCCTCGTTCCTTGGGATGAAGTCAAACCGGGTTGGCATTTGGTGGTGTTCGACGGGTCCAAGATTGGTGAGGCCGGTCGTCGGCCCGTCGTCTTGTACTTGGTTTCTTCCCCGGGGATCGTCTACCAAGTGGCGGGACTTCCGGGGACTGCTCGAATTCTTGACTGGGCTCCGGGAGGCCGTCGGGCAATTCTTGCGATTCAAGAGAGAGAGGGCCCTTCCCTAGTTCTCCTCGACGTGGCCACTGGAGTGTGGGAGACAATTATCGAGCCCGGCACCTCTGAAGGACCGATCCGAGCCGAGTTCACACGACCGAACGGACGGAATCTGGTCCGACTCACAAGTGGGGGAGAGGAGCTTCAACGTGTCAGTATCGACGGAGAGATTCTGGCGGTCTTGGCGGAAAAACCGAGTAGGGGAGAAGCGGAGTTGGGCTGGTTGACGGCTCCGGAAGGCGGGAGTTTCGTGGTCGGAGACGGGACGAAAATCTGGAGTGCAACCCTCGACGGGACTGTCGTTGAAGAATTCGAACTCCCCAAAAGCGCTATGTGTACCCCGATAAGATGGATCGGAGACACCATTGTGCTGGTGGGGTGCCGTGGAGTGAGGTATGCGTCGCCTCACGATGAATACACCCAACTCTGGAGGTTCGATATCACGTCGGGCGAGGGTGAAGCCTTGACCCCATATACGGGGAATCCTCGCGACTTCGATGAGGATGACTGGGGGTATTCGGGCGCCTGGACGGAGGGAGGTCAGATAATTTTCCAGAGATCTTCGCCGTGTCTCCCCGGAGACCTCAACGTGATGCGATCTGGAGAGGAACAGACTCTGGTTTGGAGCCCTGTCGAAGGGATGCGACTGGTCGATGTTGTCGAAGTCGGCAACTCTGAGGAATACTACGTTCAGACGGCGACCCGCTGTGACATGTCAGGGAGTCGTCTTCTGAGAGTTGATGTGGCGGGGCGGATCCTGAGTGTGGTCGTCTCTCGTCAATTCGAAGCTATCGGGGTAGTAGACGCCCGAGGCTTCACCTCTCCCACCGCCGGACCGTGAAGCCCGGCGGTCGGAGATTAGGTGATGTGAGCGATCGGCTGGGACAGTCAGGGTCAAAGGGCCGGTCAGTTGCGCGGTATCTTGTTCAATGCGTCCAGATACGCTGCCACCGATCCTTCGACAACGTCGGTATCGACCCCTCGGCCCGAATAGGTTCCACTCCCGTATTCGACAATGACATCTACGCCCGCCATGGCGTCGGCTCCCGAAGTGACTGGGACCACCCGGTAGTCGACTAGGCGAGCCTTGATGTCGCCAAAGCCTTGCCTCACGGCGGCGAAAGCCGCATCGATCATCCCGTCACCCTGTGAGGTGAAGTGCTTCTCAGCGCCGTCGATGCGGAGAGAAACGGTTGCCTGAGGCGTCACCGTGTTTCCCCCGGTCACATGGAGCGAAACCAGCTTGATAATGCCGTTGTGGGTGGTGGAGACCCGATCGGCGATAGCTCTTAGCTCGTCTTCTCCGATCTGGACCTTCCGGTCCGCCAATTCCTTGAACTTCTCGAAAGCCCGACTGAACGAGTCTTCGTCCAACTCGATCTCGAGTCGCTTCAAAGCATCAGCGAAGCCGAAACGGCCCGAGTGTTTCCCTAGGACAATCTGGGCGGCTTGCTGGCCAACTGAAGCAGCGTCCATGATCTCGTATGTCTCTCGAGCTTGGAGAACTCCGTGTTGGTGAATCCCAGCCTCGTGAGCGAAAGCGTTCCGTCCCACAACGGCCTTGTTGTACTGAACTGGGTAACCGGTGAGGCGCGAAACCAATCGGGAGGTCTCGAAGATTTGGGTGGTGTCGGCAGCCACTTCTATACCGAAGAAGTCTCGACGGGTCTTTACCGCCATGATCACCTCTTCAACCGATGTGTTTCCGGCCCTTTCTCCGATCCCGTTTATTGCGCCTTCGATCTGCCTGGCTCCGGCCGTGATAGCCGCCAGTGAGTTGGCGACAGCTAGTCCCAGATCGTTGTGGCAATGAACCGAGATGGTGACATCCTGGCGATCTCCTTTGACTTCACTGACGACTCTTCGAATCAGCTCGCTGAACTCGGAGGGGATAGCGAAGCCAACCGTATCGGGGATGTTGATGGTGGTAGCTCCGGCCTCGACCGCGGCTTTGCAGACCTCTATCAGGAAGTCTGGCTCGGTCCGGGTGGCATCCTGGGGAGAAAACTCAACATCGTCTGTGTACGACTTGGCTCTCTTCACTCCTTCGATCGAAGCAGCCAAGACCTCCTCTTTGGTCTTGTGCATCATCTTCTCCATGTGAATTTGAGAAGTCGACATGAAGACGTGAATGCGGAAACGATCCGCTCCTTTGAGTGCCTCGGCCGCCTTGTCAATGTCGTCGGCAGTCGCCCTCGCCAGAGACGCGATTATCGGGCCCTTCACCTCTTCCGCGATTTGTTTTACCGCTTCCCACTCTCCGGGAGAGGAAGCGGCAAACCCCGCTTCGATGACATCTACCTTCAGCTTTGCTAGGTGATGGGCGATCGCGACCTTCTCGTTGGCGGTGAGGGCGATTCCAGGCGCTTGCTCGCCGTCACGCAGGGTCGTATCGAAGATGATCAGTTGTTCGTTCATGAGTTGCTCCTTGCGCTTTCTGTTCAGATTCCATGCTCCAAAAGCCGGGTCGGGGTGACCGCCCGGCTACGCAAGGAGCAAGGTTCCGCGGCCAAAGCCGCGGGAATCGGAAACAGAACAGCGCGGAGCACTCATGCCGGAGGCGCCTTGGGAGTGAGGAACGGCATCATTTCCCGAAGCTCCGAACCGATCTTCTCGATTTGGTGATTCCGGTTGGCCGCACGTTGCTCAAGGAGATAGGGGGCTCCCTCTCGTGCCTGGGCCAGCCATTCAGAGGCGAACGCTCCAGACTGGATCTCGTCCAGGATCTTCCGCATCTCCTTTTTGGTGGAATCGTTGACGATACGAGGGCCGCGGGTGTAGTCGCCGTATTCGGCGGTGTCCGAGATCGAATACCGCATCCACGAGAGTCCACCTTCGTAGAGAAGATCGACGATTAGCTTCAGTTCGTGGAGGGTCTCGAAGTAGGCGCTTTCGGGCTGATACCCGGCCTCGACCAAGGTTTCGAAGGCGTTCTTGATTAGCTGACTCACACCACCGCAAAGGATGACCTGCTCACCGAAGAGGTCGGTTTCGGTCTCTTCCTTGAAGGTGGTCTCCAAAATCCCCGCTCTCGATCCGCCTATTCCCCAGGCGTAGGAGAGGCCGAGATCATGGGCTTTGCCGCTGGCGTCTTGATGCACGGCTATGAGGCAAGGGACGCCGGATCCTTCAGTGAAAGTCCGCCGAACCAGATGTCCCGGTCCTTTGGGAGCAATCATGACAACATCGATATCAGCGGGAGGCTGAATTGCCTTGAAGTGAATATTGAATCCGTGGGCGAAGAAAAGAGCATCTCCAGCTTTCAGATTCGCGGCGATCTGGTTCTCATAGATGCCTGCCATGTGCTGATCCGGGACCAGCATCATGATCACGTCGGCCCAGGCGGCCGCGTCGGCAGTCGGCATGACCTTCAAACCGTCAGCCTCGGCCTGCGCCTTCAAAGGAGAATCGTCACGCTCAGCGACTACGACGTCGACGCCTGACTCGTGAAGGTTTCTGGCGTGAGCGTGTCCCTGGCTCCCGTATCCGATGATCGCAACCTTCCGGCCTCGGATCACCTCGGGATTGCAGTCTTTTTCGTAGTAGATCGTTGCCATTTCCCTTTTCCTCTCAACTCACGGCGCGCATTCTTGACTTCCCTTTAACGTCCCTTGTCAGCGCAACACGCCCGGACTTCGCCAGGTCTAGCACACCGTAAGGTTTCAACAGTTCAAGGAAGTCATTGATCTTGGCAGGATCTCCCGAGACTTGGAAACAGATGCTGTTGGCCCCAACGTCGACAGCGACTGCTTTGAAGATCATGGCGATCTCCAAAACGGCTGACCTTTTCCCGGGAGCGGTTGCCACTCGGACCAACATTATCTCGCGTTCCAAGGATGTTGCCGGGTCCAGTTCGGTGATTTTTACAACGTTGATCAACTTGTGAAGCTGTTTCTTGACCTGTTCAAGCTCCGGGGCGTCAACCACGATGGTCATCTTCGACAGGCCTTCCTCAGTAGAAGGACCGACGGTGATCGAGTGGATGTTGAATGCGCGCCTCGCGAGGAGCGCACTCACTCGAGCTAGGACTCCGGGCTTGTCTTCGACCAGGACTGAAAGAGTGTGGTTCATCAGACCTCACCAACCTTTGGGTCCGCGAATTGGTCGGGACCGATGATGATGTCGTCGTTCGAAGTCCCAGAAGCGACCATCGGATACACGTCTTCGTTGATGTCCACCATCGCTTCGACGACACAGGGACGATCGTCAATAGTGAGCGACTTTTCTATGGCGGGAGCGACTTCTTCGGGGGCAGTGACTCGAATCCCGATTCCACCCATCGCTTCCATAAGCATCACGAAATCGGGGAGTATTCCAAGGTCAGTGGCGGAATAGCGGCCTTTGTAGAACATCTTCTGCCACTGTCTCACCATCCCCAAAGAACTGTTGTTCAAGAGGAGGATCTTTATTGGGAAGCCTTCGAGTGCTGCGGTCGTGAGTTCTTGCATGGTCATCTGGAAACTCCCGTCGCCGTCGATGAGGTAGACCATCTCGTCTGGTTTTCCAGCTTTGGCCCCGATGGCGGCCGGAATCCCATATCCCATTGTCGCTAACCCGCCGGAGTTGACCCATCGCCGAGGTTTCTCGAACTGCCAGAACTGAGATGCCCACATCTGATGCTGGCCAACTCCAGAGACCAGGATCGTATCTCCTTTGGTGATTCTGTGGAGCTCTTGGATGGCGAACTGGGGCTTAATTGGTCCGTCCTCGGGCTGCTCGTATGACAGTGGGTATGTGGTTTTCCAACGCTTGATGGAATCAAGCCACTGCGTGAGATCAGGGCTCGGGGAATCTCCCCATGCTTCGATGAGTTGTCGGAGCACCACTTTGGCGTCTCCCACAATTGGGACATCCGGGGTCCTCACCTTCCCAATTTCCGCTGGGTCAACGTCAACATGGATCACTTTCGCGTGGGGAGCGAATGATGGGACGTGGCTCGTGACTCGGTCGTCGAACCTGACGCCAATTGCGATCAACAGGTCGGATTTCTGAATCGCTGTGGTGGCGGTGTAGGTCCCATGCATCCCGGGCATCCCCATGTGAAGCGGGTGGCTATCGGGGAAAGCTCCGCGGCCCATCAGAGTCGTCGTGACCGGCGCGTTGCACAAGCGGGCAAAGGCTGCGAGTTCTTCAGACGCGTTGGCCTTGATGATTCCCCCTCCGACGTAGAGAACTGGTCGCTTTGCCTTTTGGATCAGCGCGACGGCATCTTTGATGCGGAGGGGATGCCCTTCGACAGTGGGTTTGTATCCGGGCATGGCAAGGTCGACGGGGTCGTGCCACTTGGTCGTCGCCTGTTGGACATCTTTAGGGAAGTCAATCAGAACGGGTCCTGGGCGTCCGCTGGAAGCGATATGAAAAGCTTCATGGACAATGTCAGGGATGTCGTCGGCGCTGGTAACAAAGAAATTGTGTTTTGTACAAGCTGCTGTGATCCCCGTGATATCGACCTCTTGGAAAGCGTCATTCCCGATGGCTTTTTGAGGAACCTGTCCAGTTATCGCGACGATAGGGACCGAATCCAGTTGTGCATTGGCGAGAGCGGTGACAAGGTTGGTTGCACCAGGACCGGAGGTAGCCATGCAGACACCAACCTTCCCCGTTGCCCATGCGTAGCCCTCGGCCATGTGGCCAGCTCCTTGCTCGTGCCGTGTGAGGACATGACGGAGACTCGAATCGTAGAGATGGTCGTAGGTTGGGATCATCGCTCCGCCCGGTACGCCGAAGACAATGTCAACCCCCTCGTACTCAAGAGCTTTGATTAGGGCTTGAGCTCCGGCGATATTTGTCATCTTCTTCCCTCTCTACGTGGATCTTGTCGGTTTCTATGGGTTGTCTTGGCGAGGCAACTAAAAACCCTCCCGTTGGGGAGGGTCATGACTGCGCACACACCGGGTTTGTGGTGTGCGCGCTAACCGAGTACCAGGACGCTAAACATTTCGAGTTTGATCATAGCGGATACTTGGACAGCGGCAACTCAAATCGGCGATGTGACTGTCAACGAGAATCTGTCATACCCTGCTGATAGTTTCTCCACCATGTTGATCAACTGTGATACCTGTCGGGCTCGGGGAACCGATGCCTGTGGCGATTGCGTAGTGAACTTCCTCCTTACCGAGGGGAAGGCAGAACTCGACGATGTGGAGTCTTTGGCTCTGGACAACCTGGCCGCAGCGGGTCTGGTCCCGCCGCTCCGGATGGTTCTCCCTGATCGGGACGTCTCGGGTTTCTAGCGATCCCCGTATTGGTGAGAGGTGTTTCATCGGTGTTGTTCGGAGGAACCGTACGTTTCAGGTTGTCCTAGTCTCCGATGAATGCCTGACGGAATCGATTCGGAAAGAAACGATGTTGAACAGCCCGTCTCACGACTAGAGGGTTTGCGCGATCTAATCGAAAGACATCTGACAACCAGGGCGATTCTTCGATGGGGGGTTGGATCAGTCGATCCTTACTCGGATACTCTTTCCCATCTGTTGGCTCGGGTTGACTCCGGGCTGTCAGGGGGGATGGGCATGACCTTTACGCGTCCCAATGAGTCCACGGATCTGAGAAGAAGCTTCCCGTGGGCACGATCAGTAGTGACCGCGGGAAGCCCCTATACACCGGGGCCTGGTCGGTCGGAACGGAAGCCAGGGATGGGGAGGATCGCTGGGTACGCGGCTCCTGACGCCTATCTTCCTCTGCGGAACGTTCTCGATTCTCTTGCACAGATGCTCATCTCTTCAGGATGGAAAGCGGTGGTGTTGGTGGACAGCCCTCTTCTCGTCGACCGGGCCGCCGCGGTTCGATCCGGTGTCGGCTGGTCGGGGAGAAGCACAATGGTGATCGCTCCCGGTGTTGGACCTTGGATGGTTTTGGGGAGCGTGGTGACTGACGCTGACATTGAGACTGACGATCCAATGGTGAGAAACTGCGGAAAGTGCGTCGCTTGTGTTGAAGCTTGCCCAACAGGAGCCATCAGTATTGAGGGGACGCTTGACGTTAGGAAATGTCTGGCAGCAATCCTCCAAAGAGGAGGAGACATCCCCACTGAGTATCGAGGAACAATCGGTGATCGTGTGTACGGCTGTGAGGACTGCCTTGTCGCTTGTCCGCCGGGGAAACGGGTAGAGCGGATCTCTTCGAAACACGAGGGGAGTGTGGATCTGCGCGAGATCCTCTTAGCCAGTGACGAGGCTCTGTTGAAGAGATACGGACATTTCTACTTTCCGGGACGCTCACCCAAGAGTCTCCGCCGGAACGCTCTCATTGCGGCTGGAAACAATCCAACTGCTGAACTCCTGGAAGTGGTCGAGGGATACCAGCGGCATCCCA
>CAYTVW010000002.1:0-12094 GCA_964441865.1 uncultured Acidimicrobiaceae bacterium | reverse complement strand
CCATGCTTCGGCGCCATGCAGCTTGGGCATTATCGAAGATTGAAGGAGGCGATCCGATTCTCAGGCAAGCCAGGAATTCGGAGCGCGACCCTTCAGTCTTGGAGGCGATCGATCAGGCGCTAGATCCGAGCGGAAAATAGGCGAGACGGCAGTAGTCGGCCACCATCCGATGGCTGGAGAATGCTCCCACGCTCGATGCCATGGATTGTCGCATCCTCTCGACCCAAGCGGTCGGGATCCCCAGCTCATTCCGGTCGTAGTAGAGAGGGGCAATCTCGTCTTCGAGAAGGCTGTAGAGAGCTTCGGAGTCTTCCTTGTCATCTTTTCCCCAGTCTGAGCCTCCCTGGGGTTTACCGAAAGCCCATCCGTTCATCCCGTTGTATCCCTCGATCCACCACCCATCGAGGACGGAGCAGTTCAACACACCGTTAATCGCTGCCTTCATCCCCGAAGTCCCGCTCGCCTCCATGGGGGGTCTCGGATTATTCATCCAGACATCGGTTCCTTGCACCAAGAACTTGGCCACACGGGCGTCGTAGTCTTCGACCATGAAGACATGGCCCCGAAACTCGGGGGTTTTCGACAACTCGGCAAGCTCCCTGATCAGGTTCTGTCCATGCTGGTCGGCCGGATGTGCCTTCCCAGCGAACACGATCTGAATCGGTCTGGCCGGATTGGTGAGAATCCTGCGAAGACGATCTTTGTCGACGAAGAGGAGAGTGGCTCGTTTATAGGTGGCGAATCGGCGGGCGAAACCCAGAGTGAGCCGATCCGCGGGAAGAAGATCCTCCACTGCTCGCAGCTCGTCGGGTGAGGCCCCATTTCGTGCCAGGTTGAGACGAATCCGATTCCGGACGAATCCGGAGAGAATCTCTTTGCGGGTCATGTGGCTCCGCCAGATGGCTTCAGATCCGAGAAGAGATCCAAGGTCGAAAAGATGATCGTCGCGTATGGCCTGAAGTGGCCAGTTTGGCCCAGCTACGCCCGAGACGTCTAGCGCGAGCTCTCGGCTGATCCAGGTTGGCGTATGAACCCCGTTTGTGACCGCCTCCGCGTCGTGCCCGATGAGGTGTCTCCAATCGCGCGTAACGATTTCGCCGTGGCGTTGAGAGACTCCGTTGACCACCGAAGAGTTTCGGATAGCCAGAGCACCCAAATCGAACACCGATCCTGGATTCTCGGTAGATGAGCCCATCGCGTTCAAGTCCGAGATCGACACCCCAATACGGGAAGCCCAAGGCGTCAGGTACTTCTCAGCCAGAGGGAGTTCGAATGTCTCGTTTCCGGCTGGGACCGGAGTGTGGAGCGTGAAAACCGTCTTCTGACTGATCCGTTCTCGCGCTTCCACCAGAGTCGCTCCGTCTTCGATGGCTTGGGCGGTCCGTTCGAGCATGCTCATGGCCGCATGGCCCTCGTTCACGTGCCAGACCGATGGCGTGATCCCGATCGCTTCGAGAGCTAGGACCGATCCAATCCCCAAGACCAGCTCTTGACAAAAACGCATCTCGCGACCCGAGACATAAAGCTGATGGGTGATAGGTCGGTCAGAAGGGTGGTTCTCTGGAAGATCGGTATCGAGCATCAAGAGAGGAACTCGACCCACTTCAAGTTTCCAAACACCCGCCCACACAGTCCTACCCGGGAATTCGATTGGGATCTTGACCTGTCCTCCCAGAGCAGAGGCGACCGGCCTGACAGGGAGGTGCTTGAAGTCCATTAGGGGATAGAAGTGCTGTTGATCTCCGTCAGCATCGATTTCTTGACGGAAGTACCCCCGCTTGTAGAGGAGGCCAACAGCCACGAGGGGGATCCCCATGTCTGACGCCGATTTGAGGTGGTCACCGGCGAGGATTCCGAGACCTCCCGAGTAGAAGGGAAGAGAGTGGTGGATACCGAACTCTGTGCACAGATACGCGATGGGATTGGGAAGGACAGTTCCGGAAGACTGATACCAGGTATCTCGACCGTCCATATAGTGCTCGAAGGCTGAGACGGCAGCCTGGTATCGCTCATGCACTGAGCTGATCTGTTCTATGGAGTGCCAACGGGCTGTGTCGATGGAGGCGAGGAGGTCGATGGGATTGTGATACTGCTCCCAGCCGGCGGGGTCGAGCGTGACCCACAGGGAGCGACCTTCGGCGTTCCACGACCACCACATGTTGTGGGCAAGGGCCGAAATCTTGGAGAGAGATCGCGGAATCGCGATTTCCGCGTTAGGTAGGACCGGAATGTCGAGCATTTCTCTTCCGTTGTAGGTTTGCAGCGACCGACGATAACGAATTTCCAGAGAAACGTGGTTGCGAGCTGGGGGTGACTTGACGGGTCGCTCTCGACGTGAGTCGACTTTCGAGGATGACTGTTCCCAGTTTCAGACTTGGTTGAGCGAATCTGAGTAGCCTTAGCTGACCGAAAGCTCTGGACTCGGGGATGATTTGAAGAGGAAGGGCCGATGATGGAAGCTGTGTTTGCCATTTCGCTAGCGACTGGGCTTGTTCTCATGATCGCTTGGATATTGTTTTCCGCGAACGCCTCGGGGCCGCGGTCGTCTGAGACAGCTTTCGATCCCGAGAAGAAGTACGGGGTTCCTGGCCGGAGAGTGGTTGGAGGTCTCGTTGGTTTCGGAATGGGGGGACTCTCTGCGGCCTACGGTTCGGCCGATCTCAGTGCTCCTGTGGTGATAACCCTGGCATGCGTCGCCGGGCTTGTAGCTATCTGGTGGTCCGGTCACTCTGTGAATGTTGACTGAATTTGATTGCTCTATCTGATATCCACGGAGAATTTGGGTCTCTCTCGAAGATCGCTGATATGGGGGAGATTCTTCTGATCCTCGGCGATCTGATCAATCTCACTGACTACCGAACCGGAGAAGGGCTCACCGCTTCGCTTCTCGGACTCGAGTTTTCACGAAAACTCGTCGCTGCCAGGTCTTCGGGAGACTACCGCGAAATGCAGAGGATATGGGGTGAGAAGGTCGGAGAAGACCGGACAGAATTCTCGATGCGGCAAACCGATCTCATTGCAGAGGACTATCGCCTGATGGCGGAAGCGCTCGATGGGGCGCGGGGATTCGCTATCCCTGGGAACGTCGACCGTCCTTCCCTAATGAAGGCGAATCTTCCGGAATCCATTATCTGGGCGGACGGGCAGTGTTTCGATGTTGAAGGATTGAGGGTCGGTTTTGTCGGTGGGGGGACTTCGACTCCTATGGGATCTGAGGCGGAAGTCACAGATGACGAGATGCGTCGGAAGCTTGAACGCTTGGGATCAGTCGATGTCTTGTGCTCTCACATCCCGCCTGCCATCGATGCTCTTCGGACCGATGTGGTGACTCGATTGTCGGAGAGGGCTTCCGGCCCAATCCTGGACTACTTGGTTCGGGTGCAGCCTCGCTTCCATCTCTTCGGTGACGTTCATCAACCCCAGGCCACCCGATGGAGGGTGGGGAAAACGTTGTGCTTCAACTTGGGATACTTCAGGGCGACCAAGCGGGCGTTCCGAGTCGAACCGGATCGGGTGTCCCAGATACCGGTATCGAGGTAAACTTCTGGACACAAGAGTCTGGTGGGCGGCGTCAGGATAGGGAACCATGGTTGAGGGAACGGTCAGAAGTATCGAGATTGATGCACAACCCGAAGCCTGTTTCGAGGTGGCTGCCGACATAGCGTTGTACCCCGAATGGGCGACGGGTGTGCGGCAGACCGAAATCCTTGAGAACGACAGCGACGGGCGGGTGTTTAGGGCTGCTTTTGTAGTCGACGGAATGGTGAAAGAGATCGCCTACACACTCCAATACTCCTACGAGTATCCGTCGAAGATGAGATGGTTTGCTGAGCCCGGAGGAGACGTGAGCGAGCTGGAAGGCTCATACGAGTTCCGAGACCTCGGAGATGGAAGGACCGAGGTCGTGTACGCACTCCGTGCGGAACCCACATTCACTATTCCCGGATTCATGAAACGTCAGGCTGAACAACAAATCGTCAATACCGCTCTTCGTGGATTGCGAAGGCGTGTCGAAGAGAAACGGTGACCCATTGAGTGTCCCGATTCCCGACCGCTCGAAGGAAGACGCATCTGGCTCAGAAGTGGCTCTGACCACGAAGTCTGATTCTGGATGGCGGGGCCGATCACGAAGACTTCTCAGCTCAGCACTGGCCGGGTTGAAGCGGATTCGTGTTCCAGGAATGGAGAAGTCTGCCGAGAGCCTATTGGCTGATGAAGATCCCGGTGTCGCTGTTGCCGACGAACCCGATCCGGATAGAAAGCTCGGCGATCGGATCGAGTCAGCCAAGCAGGTACTCACTGATGCGATTCTCGTTCTCCCGTACCTGGTGAAGCTCGTGTACGGATTGCTTCGAGACAAGCGCGTCCCCTCCCGTTCCAAACTCCTATTGGCGTTGTCTCTTGCCTATGTGGTGTCGCCCGTGGACCTTCTCCCCGAAGCCATACCAGTGTTGGGCCTGGCAGACGATCTGATTCTGATGGCCTTTTCGCTTTCTCACCTCATAGAAGTCGCCGGTGACGAAGTGGTTCTCGACCATTGGGAAGGTTCGAAAGACATCTTGGAGTTAGTTCGATCGGTGGTCGAGATCGGATCTGACCTGATGCCAGCCGGATTCCGCTTTCTTCTGTCCAAGGTCGGACATTGAGCAAGATATCGTTGATTGCACCCCAATTCTCGGAGGGGGTGTCTCGAGTCATCGCGGCCGCCGAACTGGTCGAGGCGACTGATTTGAATGCCCTGTATCTGATAGATCACCTCGTCCCAGACCACGCTCCCGAGACTCCATGTTGGGAGTTAGCCTCGGTGGCGGGGGCTCTGGCGGTGAGGAGCGGACTCCGACTAGGGACCCTGGTGTTGAGGGTTCCGATGCGAGGCGTGGAAACCTCAGTGAAGATTGCGGCGACTATGGGTTCGATTGCCCAAGGACGGACGGTGATTGGCTTAGGTGCCGGAGATTTTCGGATCGATAGGGAGGGTCGGCGGATGGGGATGTCGGTTCCGCCCTTTGTTGAGAGAGTCGTTCAGACATGCGAGGCCTCGGATCGGATCAAGAGACTTGGCATCCCAACTCTTATCGGTGGAAACCATCCGAGAATGCTGGAGGCGGCAGCCGAACACGCTTGTGGATGGAACAGCTGGGGTACCTCCGTCGAACGTTTCGAGTCGCTTGCGACACGGGTGAAATCGTTGAACAGCGACACTCGGCCGAGTTGGGCGTCGGTTGTGCTTCTCGGGAGAGACGGAGATCACCTTTCCGATCTCGTTGGCCGTCGGGGAGGAGTAAGCGGGGTGACCGCAGGAGACCCCATGCGTATCGCGGATGTCCTCGGCAGGTTTCTAGATGCAGGTGCTTCCGAAATAATGGTCTCCCTCACGCCCGACAATTCTGAGACGTGGGACCTGTTTTGTCACAAGACACTCCCAATATTGTGCTGAGGCCGTTTTTGAGAGCGTTAATCTCAGATCATGGACCACACATTCCGTCGCATTGGCAACTTGCCGCCCTACGTCTTTGCAGAAGTGAACAAGAGGAAGATGGCAGCACGGAGGGCAGGCGAAGACGTAATTGACTTGGGGTTTGGGAATCCGGATATCCAAACAGCACCCTTCGTGGTGGAGAAACTGTGTGAGGCGGCGAGGAACCCTCGGAATCATGGGTATTCGCAGTCAAGGGGACTCCCCAATTTGAGGAAGGCGATGGCCGAAAGGTATCGGCGTCGATTCGGAGTTGAGTTGGATCCCGAGACTGAGGTGATCAGCACAATTGGAGCGAAAGAAGGCCTTTCCCACCTGATGTGGGTCCTTCTGCAGCCGGGAGATGCGGCGATTGTCCCGACTCCCGCTTACCCCATTCACATCTACGCTGCCTCGATGGCGGGAGCAGAGGTTCGGATGGCTCCGATAGATCCGGAATCCGACTCGGACTATTTCGGGACTCTTGAGACGATGTTCTCTAACACTTGGCCGCGTCCGCGGGTCATCGTGGTCTCTTTCCCGCATAATCCAACGACCTACTGCGTGGATCTCGAATTTTTCGAGAGGTTGGTGCGGTTCGCTCAAGAGTATGAGGTGGTTCTTGTCCACGATTTTGCCTACGCCGACATCGGATTCGATGGGTATCAACCTCCGTCGATGATGCAGGTTCCGGGGGCGAAGGAGGTAGGGGTTGAGATCTACAGCCTGACCAAAGGCCATTCCATGGCGGGTTGGCGGGTTGGCTTCATGGTGGGGAACTCCCAAATCATCGACGCTCTGGCGAAGATCAAGTCGTATCTGGACTACGGGACCTTCCAGCCTATTCAGATCGCCGCAATTATCGCTCTCAACGAAGGCGACGAATATGTTCAAGAAGTGAACGGGATCTACCAAAGACGCAGGGACATCCTCTGTGATGGTCTCGATCGGGCGGGCTGGCACATAGAGAAGCCGAAAGGAACAATGTTCGCGTGGGGCAAGATCCCTGAGCCGTACCAGGAGATGGGTTCGATGGGATTCACGCTTCATCTGATTGATCATGCGAAAGTCGCTGTCAGTCCGGGAAACGGATTCGGGTTAGGGGGAGAAGGATTCGTTCGTTTCGCATTGGTTGAGAACGATCAACGGATAGGCCAAGCGGTCCGAGGAATCAGGACGGCGCTCGACCGTCTTTAGAGTCCGGGTGGCTTTATAGTTCGCTGATGGCTTTCCCCGACGGCATAGCCGATTTCCGATCAGACACCGTGACTCGGCCGACCCCCGAGATGAGGAAGGCAATGTCCGAAGCGGAGGTCGGGGACGACGCCTACGGAGAGGATCCCACGGTCAACCGTCTGCAGGAGGCTTGTGCAGCTCTTCTGGGGAAAGAAGCGGCCTTGTTCGTGCCATCGGGAACGATGGCTAATCAACTCGCCATCATGACCCAGACGAACCGCGGCGAAGAATTCATCTGCGATGAGGGAGCGCACGTGAAGAATTTCGAGCGTGGTGCCGCTTCAGCACTTTCGGGAGTGGCACCGAGGGCGGTTTCCGCTCCGGGAGGTCGAGTAACGTCGGAACAGATTGCAGAGGTGATGGGGTCGGCCGGGAAACATTTTCCGCCCATATCGCTCGTAGTGTGGGAGAACAGCCACAACCTATCGGGAGGTCAGGTAGTCCCCCCCGAAATCCTTCAGTCGGGGATTCAGGAAGCTCGAAGGCACGGGTTGTCCGTACACCTCGATGGAGCGCGCATTTTCAATGCGGCTATTTATCTGGGAATCGAAGCAGCAGAGATTGCTGAAGGATCGGATACGGTCCAGTTCTGTTTCTCCAAAGGCTTGGGGGCTCCGGTTGGCTCAATCCTCTGTGGGAGTGATGCCCTGATCGCTCGTGCCCGAAATCTCAGGAAAATGCTTGGGGGAGGGATGAGGCAGGCGGGAGTATTGGCCGCGGCGGCCGAGGTCGCTCTCTCAAACCGAGGGAGACTGGAAGAGGACCACCGTTCGGCTCGTTATCTCGCCGATAGCTTCAATAATCGAGTTGAGGGATGTGTCAGCATCGAGTCGGTTCACACCAACATCGTCAATGTTGATCCGAGAGCGCTTCCCCGCTCGATTCCGGACACTCTTGACGCTCTTAGAGCGGTTGGGGTGAAAGCGAACGCTCCCATAGGGAAGATGTGGCGGCTGGTCACACACCAAGACGTCAACAACCAGGACGTTGACCGTCTGGTAGCCGCCGTGTTTGAGACTTGAATGTGCGAACAGCGGTGAGAGACGCACCGAGGAGAAGCCTTGAGCTTGACATGAGGTCGAGGGTTGCCCCTGGGGGTCTCACATACCGGTAGATGGTTCGGGCCGGGAGCAATGAGTCGGAATAGAGGATTCTGGGTAACCTCCTGGACAGTCCCCAAGTCGTAGTAGTTCATGGAATTCTCGATTCTCTTTCCTGGCCAAGGGAGCCAGTTCGTCGGTATGGGCGCGGAACTTTTCGACGCCCGGCCAGATCTGCTCGGTTCGATGGCGAACGAAATCCTCGGTTTCGATCTCCGGGGTATTTGTCTGAACGGTCCAGAGGATCTGTTGACCCGCACCGAACATGCTCAACCGGCTCTTTTCGCCCTCTCTTTCGCTCTGTGGGACCAGCTGTATAAGGCGCTTCCGGGACACCCATCCTCGACGGCGGGGCACTCTCTCGGTGAATACACAGCGCTGGTGTCGGCGGGTGCTCTCGACTATCCAACCGCTCTCCGTGTTGTAGGTGAGAGGGGGAGGGCGATGGGGGAGGCTTCGGACCTAGAAGGTTCGGGGATGGCGGCGTTGGTGGGGGCCGATCCTGACTCCGCTTCACAGGTGTGTGACGCCAATCGCGCTGCCGGTGGAAGGCTCACTGTCGCCAACGACAACGCTCCCGGACAGGTGGTAGTGGCCGGGGCGCTTTCTGATATCGAATGGCTTGAGTCGAATGCGCGTGAGCACGGAGTGCGGAGAGCCATCCCATTGAAGGTGGCTGGGGCGTTTCATTCCCAGTTCATGGAACCGGCAGCCGAAAGAGTTGCGGATGCTCTCCAAGGAGTTGTGGCGGTCGAACCACGCTGGCCCGTGTATTCGAACGTGACAGCCGAACCAGTGAAGGGATACGAGATTCCACATCTCTTGTCACAACAGGTGACGTCGAGAGTCCGTTTTCGGGAGACTCTCATCAACATGTCATCGGCCGGGACAAGAGCGTTTGTTCACTGTGGACCGGGGGATGTCACCGCAGGAATGGCGAAACGTACGGTTCAGACCGCGGAGGTGATCATCCTGAACGATTTGTCGGGAATTCCCGATGCAGTCGAGCGGCTCTCTATGATCCCCGGTTCCGAAGGAGGCCTCGCATGAGACAAGCCGAAATTGTCGGATGGGGGAAAGCTCTTCCACCGACCGCTCTGACGAACGAGGATCTCGAACGAATCGTTGACACTTCTGACGAGTGGATTGTTACCCGAACAGGGATCAGAGAGCGGAGAATCAGCCACGTCGAGGCATCGGATATGAGTGTCGTCGCTGCTCGGCGGGCGCTCGCTGCCGCTGGCATGGAGCCGCAGGAAATCGGCGCAATCATCAACTGCACCTGCACTCCCGAATCCCTCCTCCCGGCAGGCGCCGCCTATCTCCAGAAGAAGCTGGGTGTTATCGGTCCCGCGGCTTTCGACATGAACGCGAACTGTTCGACTTTTGTGTACGGGCTAGTTGTGGGGACCGACCTTATCCGGACCGGCACCTTTGATTCGATCCTGTTGGTTGGCGTAGAGAAGTTCAGCTATGTAACCGACTGGTCCGATAGAACGACTTGTGTTCTTTTTGGTGATGGGGCTGGTGCTGTTGTGCTGAAAGCAACCGACGAGCCAGTGGGCATAGTGGCATCTGAACTAGGGAACGATGCCGAGATGGTCGAGCACCTTTATCTCCCGTCTCTAGGGACAAGCGGAGTACCCGGGCCCCGCGATCCAAGTTTGGCCGGGGTCCGAATGAACGGTCCAGAGGTTTTCCGGAGGGCAGTGACCATGATGGCAGACTCGGCCACTTTGGTGGTGGAGAAGGCCGGATGGGGAATCGATGAGGTCGATCTTCTAATCCCACATCAGGCGAATCTGAGGATCATCGATGCAACCGCACGCCGATTGAAGCTGGGTCCAGAAAGAGTTTTTGTGAACGTTGATCGATACGGGAATACCTCAGCTGCCACGATCCCGATAGCAATTGCCGAAGCGGTTGAGCAGGGGATGATCACTCCTGGTGGAAAGATTGTGTTCGCTGCTTTTGGGGGTGGGCTCTCTTGGGGAGCGGCCGCCTTCAAGTGGGGAGAAAGGGTTACCCCAATCGCGACAACCGATGCAGAGATTCCCGAATTCGACGGTACCGTATTCGAACTACTGGCCCCTCATCTTGAATTCTTTGGAGTAGGAGAGAGAGGCAAACAGGAGACCGAGGAGAGGCTATGAACAGAGTTGCGTTGGTGACCGGGGGTTCTCGGGGGATTGGTAGAGAAATAGCTCTAGCTTTGGCTTCATCGGGCCACAGTGTGGCTGTCAACTACGCGGCCAATCGGCCGGATGCCGAGGCTGAAGGAGCCGAGGTGGTCAGGTTGATCAAAGAAACCGGTGGCGAAGCGATATCGGTTGGCGCCGATGTCTCAGACTCGGACTCTGTCGAAGCAATGTTTGCAGAGGTCGCTGAACGGTTAGGACCGGTGGGGGTGTTGGTCAACAATGCTGGGATTACCCGCGACAATCTGCTTTTGCGAATGAGTGTGGAGGAATTCGACTCGGTGATCGCTGTGAACCTGAGGTCGGCATTTCTTTGCACCAAAGCCGCGTTGAAGGGGATGCTCAAGAATCGATTCGGAAGGGTCATTTCGATCGCTTCGGTGTCGGGGATCTACGGGAATCCAGGTCAGGCCAACTACGCGGCATCCAAGGCTGCCCTGGTCGGATTCTCCAAGTCGGTAGCCAAAGAAGTCGGGTCACGCGGTATCACAGTGAACTGTGTCGCGCCCGGATTCATTGAGAGTCTTATGACCGAAGCCTTGACTGACGAGACCCGAGCAGCCGCTCTGTCGGGAATCTCGTTGGGACGATTCGGGAAGCAGGCAGAAGTTGCGTCGGCCGTCGTGTTTCTCGCGGGGGAAGAGGCAGGATACATAACGGGTCAGGTTCTGGCGGTAGACGGCGGAATCAGACTGTAGGGTTCACGGACCAAATAGAGGAGAAATCACCAATGGATCGCTCAGAAATCGCATCACGTATCACCACTTTGCTGGTGGAAGAGCTCGGACTCGAGCAAGAGAAGATCAATGAGGAGGCTTCATTCGAGGCCGATCTCGACGTCGACTCGCTTGGTCGGGTTGAGCTTCTCATGAGCCTCGAGGACGAGTTCGGAGTCAAGATTCCGGACGAAGAGGCGGAATCGATCGTGACGGTCGGCAAGGCCATCGACGCGGTGGCTGCCAAGCTCTCCAGCTGATATGGGTAATCGTCGAAGAGTGGTCGTCACCGGCATGGGGGCGATCACTCCGGTCGGTCTCAATCTGGAATCGACTTGGTCGGCGATCGTCGAAGGCAAGTCTGGAGCGGGAAGAATCACGCATTTCGATCCGACAGACTTCAAAAGTCAGATCGCGGCCGAGGTCAAAGGATTCGATCCGGAGCAGCATTTCGAGCGGAAAGATGTCCGACGCTATGACCGTTTCACGCAATTTGCACTGGTCGTAGTTCGAGAGGCGATGGCTGATGCCGGTCTGTCGATCGATGCTGATTCGGAGTTGGCGACTCGGTCCGGGGCAGTGATCGGGGTCGGAATCGGCGGCCTTCAGACATTCTCGGACGAGATGCAGATCCTCCATGAGAGAGGGCCGAATCGTGTGAGTCCGCTGGGCATCCCCAAAATCATCCCCAACATGCCTTCGGGCTTGGTGTCGATAGACCAGAACCTTTTAGGTCCTGTCAGTTGTTCCGTCACGGCGTGTGCCGCTTCAGCCAATGCTATCGGGGACGCCGCCGAAATTATCAGAAGAGGAGCTGCCGACATGATGGTGGCTGGAGGGACCGAGGCTGCGGTCACCGAATACGGGGTCGCCGCATTTTCAGCGGCTAAGGCTCTCACCACCAGGAACGAGGACCCGGAGACAGCTTCAAGGCCCTTCGATGCGGAAAGGGATGGATTCTTGATGGGAGAAGGGGCCGGTGCCTTGATCCTTGAAGAGTACGAGCATGCGAAAGCACGGGGAGCAAGGATCTATGCCGAGTTTGTGGGATACGGACTCTCCGCTGATGCCTATCACATCACCATGCCTCGACCAGGCGGAGAAGGTCAGGCTAGAGCGATCAGGGCAGCTCTCGCCGACGCAGAGATGGACGCTGCAGAGATCGGCTATGTCAATGCTCACGGGACCTCTACGCCTGCCAATGATTCGACCGAGACAGCAGCTATCAAAATTGCCTTTGGTGAGGACGTTGCCCGCCGTGTGCCAGTCTCTTCGACCAAGTCGATGACGGGCCATCTTTTGGGTGGAACCGGAGCGGTGGAGGCGATCTTGTCAGTGAAGGCGATGGAAGAGTCTGTATATCCACCGACGATCAATTACTCGAACCCG
>CAYTVW010000001.1:0-25406 GCA_964441865.1 uncultured Acidimicrobiaceae bacterium | reverse complement strand
CGCGGCGTTCCATGCGCTCAGGGAATCCCCGGCCTTGGGGAATCTCTCAGCGAAGAGAGTGTGCATCTCGGCAACAAGGGCGGAATATGATCCAAAGAGGCTTTCCATGAAATCCATGTAGTCGTTTCTGAGGGGAGAGGCTTCGATCTCGGGAGGTATGAAGTAGCGGTATCGGTCACCGAGGCGGGTGTCATATGCGATGTACCGAGTCGACTGCTCCAGATATGAACCGAGTCTTCCCCACTCGAGGGCTTTGGTGAGGATATTCGATGCTTGCTCACAGGCGAGGTGGGCGCCGCCCAACTGGGCGACGGAATCATCTCCGAAATCAAAGAACACCTTCTGGTACAGATCCTCGGCACGTCGGAGGTCGACTAGCGGATCGTCTCCTCCCAGACGGGCAGCAATCGCACTGATTCCTGTCTCGGAGTCAGCCAAAAACTCGTCCAGGAAAAGGCGACGGATCGATTTTGGAGAGCGGGAATACCGCGCGAACAAAGCTCCTTTGACCACTTCGGGAAGATTGATAAGGGCAAAGACAGGGAGGTCGGTGTTGGTAAAGAAACGAGAGAGGATCTCTTGTTCTTGCGAATCAAAGCTTTCATGGAAGTAGGTCACGGCCGGATCGTAATCCCGGAACCGAACTGGCGCTTGTTGCCGTTAGGCTATTCGTGATGAGCCCAAGAGTTGTGATCCGAATACTCCGGACCCTTCTGACGGTCATAGCGGTGGGGATTGCATTGTTCCCGATGCTGATTCTCCTCGACCTCGCAGGCGGGGGGACCGGGCGCGGTCTTTGCCCGGGTGGTATCACCACATGTCGAAATCGGCTTTCTTTAGGGCCAGCGATGGGAGTGGTGTTGGTGGTCGCTCTCCTCGGGGTCCTAGCCGGTTTCCGTGCGGTCACCAACTACGAACGACGTCTCTCAAGGCAGAAACACAACTTGGAGTGAAACTCACCCCACCGGGGCAATAGCCTCGGCTTCCTTGGACGGGGAGTCGAAGTCTTTGGAGAGCACGATCCAGATCGCTACCAGGATGACAGCCGCGCCGCACCATCCTCGCGGAGAGAAGCGTTCTCCGAGAATAAGACTGGCCGAGAGTATTCCGAACAAGGGTTCCAAGGTGAGGATGACAGCAGTCCGGTTAGCTCCGATTCTCTTCTGGGCCCAAACCTGCAATAGGAATGCCAGACAACTCACCCCTAGTCCCGTGATCAGAATGGCGGGGATGATTCCCGGATCGGGGAGGGGGAGTCCCTCGAAGACGACGGCACCGATAACACCACCGAGAGCGACTGTGAAGAGTTGTACTGCGGTGAATTGGATGACTCGGTGTCGGTGGGTGGTGTGAGATAGGAATGCGATGTGAGCTGCAAAAGCGACCGCACAGCCCAGGGTGAGGAGTGTCCCCGAGTCCCAACTGAAGCTGAGGCTGTCGGAGGTCAGAAGCGCTATCCCCAAGAAAGCTGTGAAGGTTCCGAAGATTGTCCAGATCGTTGGGAAGCGCTTCTTCGAGACAGCGACAATGGGGGGCGTAAACACCACATAGAGCGCGGTGATGAGCGCCGAATGGGAGGCATCTGCATACATGAGGCCACCGGTTTGAAACGCGTATCCGGCGAAGAGGATCAAGCCAGCGACGGTGCCATCTCGCCATACTCCGAAAGATCTTGGGAACGATGCGAGGAGGAGAACCGAACCTGCAAGTAGAAACCTCCATGCCACGAAAGCGAACGGTGGGAAAACCGCGACCGCATCTTTTACCACTACGAAAGTGATCCCATAGAGGAGAGCGGCAATTACCAAAGCACCGTAGGAGAGTCTCAGAGCCCGCATGGCCGAGGCTCCGTGGTAGTTAGAGAAAGTGCTTCGCTCGGCGTTGGAGAGGAAACGGTGCAGGTTGAGAAAGGATGCTTCACGTTCCCAACACAACAACGGTATCTCACTCTGTCAGGATAACGGTGCCACCACCGTTAGGATCGGACACCGTGACTGATAGCGGCCTCGTTTCGGCGACATCGGATGCTCGGAGGGAACAGGCCGAGTGTTTCTTGGGAATGCTGAAGAACCTCTATCCGAATGTCTCCACCGATCTTGAATACGACAATCCCTGGGAGCTCCTGGTTGCCACAGCGCTCTCGGCACAGACGACCGACTCGACCGTGAACAAAGTGACGAAGATCTTGTTTGAGAAGTATTCGACTCCGGAAGAGTTGGCCGCTTCCCAAATCGACGATGTCGAACAGATCATCTTCTCCACCGGGTTTTACCGCCAGAAGGCCAGGTCGATCATCGAACTCTCGGCGGATCTGGTTGAACGGTTCGACGGCGAGGTGCCCATCACTATTGAGGAGCTAGTGACTCTGAGAGGAGTCGGGCGCAAAACGGCGAGCGTCGTGTTGGGAGAAGCTTTCAAGGTGCCCTCCATAGCGGTTGATACCCATGTGAAGAGAGTCAGTAGGCGTCTCGGGCTTACGGCGAACAACGATCCCGTGAAGATCGAATTCGACCTGAAGGCGCTTTACACGGAGAACGAATGGGCCGGGATTGCGATGCGGTTCATTCGATTCGGGCGCGATGTGTGCGAGGCCAAGAAGCCCAGATGCGAGATTTGTGAGATGGCAGAGAGGTGTCCTTGGTTCCTCAGAACCAACGTCCTTTAGGAGAATCTCAGTCGTTTGATTTGGGTGGGTGTTGGAGACATGAGATTGGGAATGACCGATGCTGTCGCGTCCCGTTATTCCGCGGGTAGCCTTGGTCCTCATGACAATACGGCGAGAAGACATCAGACCTTCCTTGGATGAGTTCATTGCGCTGGCAGCGGAGTACTCGGTCGTACCGGTCACATGCGAGGTGTTAGCGGATAGGGAGACACCTGTTTCTTGTTTCGAGACTCTCTGTGGCGACGGACCAGCGTTCTTGCTGGAGTCGGTGGAAGGTGGAGAGAACTGGGCCCGCTGGTCTTTCGTGGGATGGGATCCGCTTTTCGTGGTTCGGTCCCATGATGGGAGGGTGAACGTCGAACAAGAGGAAGGGGAGACACCCCTGGACGTTCTCAATCGTCTGGCCACATCTCATACCACCCCCAAGCTTCCGGGCCTACCGCCTCTTCACTCAGGGTTGGTTGGCTACCTGGCATTCGACGCCATCCGGTATATCGAGGTTCTCCCAAATCGCCCAAGCGACGATCGAGGGCTTCCCGAGATGCTCTGGCAATTCGTCGGATCGCTGGCGGCATTTGACCGATTCCGACAATCGATCATTTTGATTCGGAACGTCCTTGTTGGGGACAAACCGACAGAACAGTACGAGGAGGCCGTCCTCCGGTTACTCGAAGCAGGTTCACGGCTGGGGAGGACTAGGGAGTATTCCCCAAGTCCGATAGATCAGAGTGTTCAAGATCCTCCCTTCACCTCGACTTTCGAGAGGTCAGAGTTCGAGGCGGCCGTGAGACGGTGCAAGGAATACATTCTGGGGGGAGACGCCTTTCAGATTGTTCTTTCGCAGCGACTGGCAACGCCGTACGTAGGGGATCCCTTCTTGGTTTATCGAGCTCTACGTTTGATCAACCCGTCTCCTTTCTTGTTTTTCGTACGGGACGAAGAAGTCACACTTGCCGGGGCTTCGCCCGAGCTCATGACCCGCGTGCGAGACGGAGTCGCGTACTCTCGTCCGATCGCAGGTACAAGAAAACGCGGTGTATCTGAGGAAGAGGATCGAAGGCTCGAAGCCGAGTTGCTCGCAGATCCTAAAGAACGCGCTGAGCACGTGATGCTTATCGACCTCGCTCGTAACGACCTGGGAAGGGTCTGCGAATTTGGGACGGTCCGAGTAGACGATCTGATGGTGATAGAGAGATACAGTCACGTCATGCACATCGTCTCGGGAGTCTCAGGGAAGGTTCGAGACGGGAGAACCGGTGTGGACGTGATAAAGGCAACCTTCCCTCATGGAACCGTTTCTGGAGCCCCGAAGGTTCGGGCGATCGAGATCATCGACGAGATTGAGCCGGTTGCTAGAGGACCTTACGCTGGGATGGTCGGCTATCTGGATTTCTCCGGAAATGTTGATACATGCATAGGCCTCAGAACAGTCGTCTTCGGCCAAGAAATGGCGTGGGTTCAGGCGGGTGCGGGATTGGTCGCTGATTCGGATCCCGCTCTTGAATATGAAGAGACGATGAATAAGGCCGCTGCCGCACTCAAGGCAATATCGCGTTCGCAATATCTGTGAGTCGACGAATAATCCTCGGACTAGGCATCAGGCCGACATCTTTGCTTCGTGTGAGATAGCCTCGGTCCATGACTCACAAGTGGTGGCAACGAGGCGTGATATACCAGATCTACCCGAGATCGTGGGCCGACGGAAACGGTGACGGGGTCGGCGATTTCGCTGGGATATTGAGGCGACTCGAATACCTCCCTGATTTGGGCGTAGACGCGATTTGGATCTCACCCTTCTATCCGTCTCCGCAGGCGGACTTTGGCTATGACGTCTCCGATTTTGTTGATGTCGATCCGGTCTACGGCAACCTGAACGATTTCGATCTCCTGGTTAGCGCAGCGCACGAATTGGGCTTGAAGCTAATTATCGACTGGGTGCCGAATCACACGTCGGATCTCCATCCGTGGTTCCTCGATTCTCGGAGCTCCAGAGATAGCGCCAAGAGAGACTGGTATGTGTGGCGGGACCCGAAGCCGGACGGGTCTTTGCCGAACAACTGGCCTGCCGTGTTCGGAGGCCCAGCTTGGGAATTCGATGAGCAAACGGGCCAGTACTACCTGCATTCATTTCTGGTTGAACAGCCAGATCTCAACTGGAGAAATCCCGAAGTCGAAGATGCCATGCTCTCCACTCTGGACTTTTGGCTGGATCGGGGGGTCGACGGCTTCCGGATGGACGTGATTCTCAGATGTATGAAAGACCCGCTGCTCCGAGATCTCCCACCGGCAGAGGGAGGCCTTTCGGATGTCTTCAAACTCGACGAGGAGTATGCCCGTTGGGATCACATCTACGACACCACGCACCCAGATATTCATGGGCTCCTGGAGAAGATTCGACGAAGAGTGGATGGACATCCTTCGGACGGCGAGAAGGTGATAATCGGAGAGCTCCACGAGTTCGACTGGTATCGGTGGGCTTCTTTCTTCGGACGTGATAATGACGAATTGAATCTCCCGTTTAATTTCGTTCTGATCTCCTGCGGTCTTGACCCGGCCGCGATTCGAAGAGCGATCGTCGGGGTCGAGGCGTCCCTTCCGTCCGGTGCGTGGCCGAACTGGGTGATTGGCAACCACGACGAGCCGAGGGTCACCCGACGTATGGGTTGGGAAAGCTCGAAAGCCGCCGCGGTACTTCTTCTTACATTGAGGGGGACTCCGACCATCTACTACGGCGACGAGATTGGGATGTTGGAGAGCGAGATCCCTCCCGAACTACAGAAGGATCCTTGGGGAAAGAGGAAACCAGGTTTTGGAAGAGACGGGTGTCGGACTCCGATGCAATGGGACAAGTCACGGTGGGGCGGATTCGGGGAAGGGAAGCCTCCTTGGCTCCCTGTGAAAGAAGCAAACCGGATCTCTGTGGAAGCCGAGGCTGGAGATCCGGCATCACATCTGGAGCTATACCGAAGCCTCCTGAGACTCCGAAGAACTCACGCCGCTTTGGAGGTTGGTGACATCGAAGTTGTTGGTGACTGGGACATTCCGAATCCTCTCACCTACTGGAGGACTCTCGGTGACGATCGGGTGTTCGTCGGAGCGAATCTCTCCGATTGTGATGTGTCACTAAGGGTTGAGGGGGTGAATGGAGTCGTATTGGCTGGGACTGATCCTTCCAAGATCGGAGAAAAGGGAGAGGGCGTTTCTCGTCTCGGACCGTGGGAAGCGGTCGTGATCGGCTTGAACACTCAGTCGTGACGTAATCCGGGTTTGGGGGAGTCCTGAGGCACCTACCATGGCGTTCCCCAAAATGCTCGAAGAGATAATCGCCCATACTGCCAAGCGGATCCTTCCTCTGATCGAAGCTGAGGATTCGATTCGGCGTCAAGCCGCCGATACCCCTTCGCCGCGTCCTTTCCTAGATGGGTTCCGAGAGGATCGGCTCGGAGTGATTGCTGAAATCAAGAGACGTTCCCCGTCTCGAGGGGATCTGAATCTGGACGTCAACCCGTCTCAACAAGCGGTTATGTATGAAAAGGGTGGAGCAACCGCAATCTCGGTTCTGACTGAGCCAAGATTCTTCGCCGGCAGCAACGAAGACTTGATCCAAGTGAAGGAATCTGTCTCGGTACCAATCCTCAGGAAAGACTTCACCATTCATTCTGCGCAAATCTGGGAAGCGCGCAAGATCGGAGCTGACGCCGTCCTGCTGATCGCAGCAGTCCTCGACGACGATCATCTGAGGTCGCTCCACGAGGTTGCTGAAGAAGCTGGTCTTGCGGCAATCGTTGAAGTGCATACGGTAGAAGAAGCCGAAAGGGCCCTTACGATTCTGCCTTCTGTCGTGGGGGTGAATAGCCGGAATCTGTCGGATTTCAGCGTCAGTCTGGAGACGGCAGAGGAGATCGTTCCATTACTTAACGACGTGGTGAAGATCGCTGAGAGTGGGATTCACAACTCGGAAGATGCTCTTCGAATGGCTAGGGCCGGATACGACGGGCTTCTGGTGGGAGAGAGATTGGTGACAGAGAAGGACCCTTCGAGAGTTATCGACGAATTCAGAGTCTTGAAGAGAAGGGACCGCTAGGAAAATGGTGTGGGTGAAGGTGTGCGGTGTGAAGGATCTCGAGGTTCTGCGAGCTGTAGAGGCATCAGGCGCCGACGCTTTCGGGATTGTGCTCGCCGACTCGCCGAGGAGAGTCGACGAACGCAAAGCGCGAGAGTTGATCTCCGCAACTGAACTTCCGGCGTATTTGGTGACTGTTGACGCGGATCCTTCGGTAATGGTCGAGTTGGCCGTGGCAATAGGAGCGGCTGGTGTCCAACCGCACGGAGCCGAGGCAGACCGGCTGGCCTCGTTGGCTAGCGAGAACAATCTCGCTGTTCTCAGACCGGTGAGAGTGGAACCCGGATGGTCCCTTGGTGAAATCCCCAAGGATCAAGTGCCGCTCCTTGATACAGCTAAGGCAGGGCTCCATGGCGGGACTGGGGAGCGTTTCGACAAAGACTTGGTCGGGGACATCGGAAGACGATGGGTGATGGCTGGGGGACTGGGACCAGGAAACGTGAGAGAGGCGATTGTCGAGCTGGGGCCTTGGGGTGTGGACGCTTCCAGTCTCCGGGAGTCGGAGCCGGGGAAGAAAGATCCGAAGTTGGTTGAAGAATTCGTGCAGGAGGCGAAGCGATTATGAGCCAAAGGCCGTTGGAGAGACCGGATGATCGAGGTCGGTTTGGGGAATACGGGGGGAGATTCGCTCCGGAAACCTTGATGGGGGCGTTAGAGGAATTGGATGTCGAGTTCACCAGAGCTTGGGGAGACGAGATATTCAGAGCGGAGTTTGCCGAACATCTCAAGAATTACGTAGGACGCCCTACGCCTGTCCAGGAAGCTCGTCGTCTGTCGGAGGCCTTGGGAGTCAGGGTCATTCTAAAACGGGAAGATCTTGCTCACACAGGGGCTCACAAGATAAACAACGCCTTGGGACAGGGACTTCTGGCGAAGAGAATGGGGAAACCACGCGTCATCGCGGAAACAGGTGCCGGACAGCACGGGGTGGCAACTGCGACCGCCGCCGCGTTCCTGGGTCTCGAATGCGCGGTTTACATGGGTCAGGTTGATACTGAACGTCAAGCGATGAACGTCCTCCGCATGCGGATCTTGGGTGCGGAAGTGATACCTGTCACTTCGGGTGCGGCGACTCTCAAAGACGCGGTAAGCGAGGCCATGCGCGATTGGGTGCGAACCGTCGAGAACACTCACTACATCATTGGGTCAGTAGTAGGGCCTCATCCGTTCCCCTACATCGTGAGGGAACTGCAGAAGGTGATCGGGGAAGAGGTCCTTGAACAGATGAAAGAAGACCTCCCGGACGTCTGTGTTGCATGTGTCGGTGGAGGCTCGAACTCGATAGGGATTTTCTACCCGCTCGCTGGGACGGGGGTAGAGCTAGTCGGTGTCGAAGCTGGGGGAGAAGGGCTTCTCACCGGCCGCCACGGTGCTTCGATCTGCATGGGAACGCCAGGCGTGATTCATGGATCGCGCACCTACATGCTTCAGGACGACGATGGCCAGATCTTGGAGGCGCATTCGATATCCGCAGGGCTTGACTACCCCGGAGTTGGACCTGAGCACTCTTACTATCGGGACACGGGAGTGGCGCGTTACGAGTCAATAACCGATGAAGAGGCACTGGAAGGGGTGAAGCTGTTGGCACGGACCGAAGGGATCATCTGCGCTCTCGAAAGCGCTCACGCCATCGCCTGGGTTGCCAAAGAGGCCAAATCCCTGGCGGGGAAGAGTGTCCTGGTCAACCTCTCGGGCCGGGGGGACAAAGACGTCGAGACTATCAGTAAGTATCAGGGAGGCGAGTAATGGGGCGTGAAAGAATCGTTGAGATGTTCGCCCGAACTCGGAAGGATGGGCGACCGGCTTTCCTTCCGTATATGACTGCTGGGCTCCCCACCCCCAACGAATCACCTTTGGTATTCGAGGCGATGGCTAAGGCGGGAGCCGATGGTTTCGAAGTTGGGATTCCCTATTCGGATCCCCTAATGGACGGGCCGGTGATTCAGAAAGGGAGCGACGTCGCCCTGGCCGCGGGAGCGAACCTTGAGGTCTCCCTTGATCTGGCGTCGAAGGTGGGATCCGACAACGACCTTCCGGTGTTAGCCATGACCTACGCGAATCCGGTTTTTAGGCGCGGGGTCGATGAGTTCTTCGCCGAGCTCGCAACGAGGAACATCGACGGTGTGATTGTCCCGGATATCCCAGTCGAAGAAGCCGGATCGATGATCAGAGCTGCCGAAAGAGAAGGCCTCGGAATGGTCTTGTTCGTGGCACCGACTTCGTCACCTCACCGTGTTGAGACTGTGGCGGCTTTGAACCCGGTCTTCATTTACGCGGTGGCTGAGATGGGAGTGACGGGTGAACGCGCTCACTCCGGAGGTCATATACGGCCTCTTGTAGAGATGATCCGGAATATCTCGGACGTCCCAGTGGTGTTCGGTGTAGGGATCTCTGGCCCTGAGCAGGCGAAGGCAGTAGCGGATGCGGGAGCAGACGGATTCATTATGGGGACAGCGCTGGTCAGAAGAGTGCTCGAAAACGAGAAGTCGTCGGACGGAGCGAAGGCGTGCGCGGAGCTCGTGGCTGAAGTGAAGCGGAGCATCGCGTCTCGCTGAGTTCCTGAAGCATTGAGTCAAAAGGGAAGGCGAGACTACTCGGACGGAAGAAGAGCAACGGCCGTCGAATGAATGATCACATGTCCTCGGCCAGGGAGTGGGGGGAGTGGGGATGCGGCGAGGACAAGGTTGTCATAGGACGGCCGTTGCATATCGCGAACGATAGCCCCAGATATATCGCAAGGCCGGGATATGCGGAATAAAGCATCCCGATAAAGCAAAAAACCCATCTCTTCGGTGCCGGAGGCGGGACTTGAACCCGCACGCCCTCGCGGACAATGGATTTTGAGTCCATCGCGTCTGCCATTCCGCCACTCCGGCGCGAAGGGGGAGTCTAGAAGATTTCGGAACAGGGTTGGCGACGATACTGGATCTCTCCGGAATCAACTACAGTCGGCGGGTGTCGCGAACTGAGCGGAAGCTACTGGGAATCGTTGATCGTTTAGCCCGACTCCGGAAAGAACGTGGCGAGGTCGCTGCTGAATTGGAGTATCACCGTCATATTCATGATGACGCCGTACGCGATGCTGTACTAGTCGAAGACGGTTTCGACAAGATGGAAGCTGGATCGACTGGAGCCGACGTGCGGCGGTTCTCCAGGCGACTCGAAGAGATCGACAGGTCGATAGCGGAGCTAGAGGAGCGGAGAATCGCTCTTCTGCAACGTCTCGAATAAAGGACTTAGGTGGATGCCTGAACTCGCAATCCTCGACGGACATTCGATTGCCTATCGGGCTTTCTTCGCTTTGCCGGAAGAGATGCAGACCGTCAATGGTCAGGTGACAAACGCGGTATACGGGTTCACAAGGATGCTCATCAGGCTCCTCGGCGATAGAACGCCGGAACGTGTGGTCGTGGCATGGGATGTCAGCCGGAAGACCTTCCGTACTGAGGAATACGGTGAATACAAGGCCCAGAGAGCCGAGACCCCTGACGCGTTCAAGAGTCAGGTTCCATTGATCCGGGAGATTCTCGACCGGTTGGGGATTCCTCAGATCGATCGGGAAGGGTTCGAGGCGGATGACCTGATTGCTTCTTTGGGTTCACGAGCCGTCTCCGATGGGTGGGATGTTGTGATTGTCACGGGCGATCGCGACTCTTTCCAGCTGATTAACGACGGTTGTCAGGTGCTCTACATGAAGAGGGGGATCAGTGAGACGGTGTTGGCTGATGCCAGTTACGTGCGTGATCGATACGGGATAGACCCGGCCTCCTATGTTGACTTCGCGTCACTCCGGGGAGATCCGTCCGACAACTTGCCCGGAGTTCCTGGAGTTGGTGAGAAGACCGCTGCGAAACTGATTTCCTCTTACAACACACTCGAGGGGGTCTATGACCAACTCGACGAACAGACTCCTCGTCTGAAAGAGAATCTGGAGAACTCCAGAGACCAGGTTTTTCTGAATAGAAGGCTGATGACTTTGGTAGACGACCTTGAATTGGAAGTACCTGAACCGGGAGAACCAGATCTGGAAAGAATCCGTGAACTCTTCTCAAACCTTGAATTCACATCACTCTGGGATGATCTTCGGACGGTGATCGCGGTTGGGGAGAAAGACAGGGGAGAACCGGTGGATTGTTCAACTGTGCGGGGTGATCTCTCTCAAATCCCTGAAGCCGGCTTGTTGATATGTGAACTGGTTTCGGACGACCCAAGCGACGGACTCGCTGTAGTGACTGGCGAAACCGCGGCCGTCGTTGTGGAACCCTCCGAGGCATTGTTTGAAGGACGTCGGGTAGTCGCATTCGATGCCAAAAGGGTGTTGAAGATTACCCCGAAGGCGATGCCAGAGGTTGAGATGGATGTCGCTCTTGCGGCATACGTTGTAGATCCGGGTCTGAGCTTGGGGAGTCTTGATGCGCTAGCTGAGAAATACCTCGGAGCTGAATTAGGGGAGTGTTCGGAAGGGACGGAGAGTTCCAAACCGCAGGGGGCTTTTGACTTCTCGGAAGGACCGAATATCGACCAAGCGGGGCGAAGAGCCATTGTTGTCCGAAGACTGTATGAGTTCTTCAAGGAGGCTCTCCCGACTCATGGTGCAGAAGAGCTGATGTCGAAGATCGAGATCCCTCTGATAGGGGTTCTTGCCAGGATGGAGTTGACGGGGATCAGGGTAGATCGGGAATACTTGGTTTCTTTGGGAGAAGACCTCCGTTCGGAGTTGACTGACCTGGAGAAATCAATTCACCGCTCCGCTGGAGAGGTCTTCAACATCAATTCTTCCGCCAAACTTGGCGAAATCCTGTTCGACAAGTTGGGTCTCCCGATACTGAAAAAGACAGCCACGGGGAAACCGTCAACTGATGCCTCGGTCCTTGAGAGACTCGATCATCCCGTGGTGGCCGATCTCCTCCGATATAGGGAACTGGAGAAACTGAGATCGACCTACGTAGACGGATACGTTCCGTTGATAGGAACGGACGGGCGGATACACACCACCTTCAATCAGATGGCCGCGGCTACGGGTCGACTCTCGTCGGAGTCGCCGAACCTTCAGAACATCCCTGTTCGTAGCGAAACGGGACGGTTAGTGCGTCGAGCGTTCGTCGCTTCTCCCGGTTACCGGTTCGTTGTAGCTGACTATTCCCAGATCGAACTGCGGGTCCTAGCCCACATGTCGGAGGACGAAGGCCTGGTTGAGGCATTCCGCCGAGGCGAAGACATTCACAGTGCGACGGCCTCCCGGGTGTTTGGCGTGGAGGCCGATGCGGTTACTGGTGAAATGAGAAGGATGGCGAAAGTAATCAATTTCGGCCTCCTTTATGGAATGGAGTCGTACGGTTTGTCGGAAAGGTTGGGAATTGATCGGAGCGAAGCTCGCACTCATGTAGACGCCTATTTCCAACAGTTCCCCGGGGTGAAGGATTATCTGGAAGGTGTGGTTGAGGCTGCACGAAGAGACGGGTTCACCGAAACCATGTTTGGTCGACGTAGATATCTCCCTGAGTTGAAGAGCGACAACTTCAGGGTCAGACAGATGGCCGAGAGAATGGCATTGAACGCTCCGATCCAGGGGACGGCAGCTGACATCATCAAGATTGCGATGATTGAGGTTGACCAGAGACTGCAGGGGTCGAGTGCTCGTCTTCTTCTTCAGATCCACGACGAACTCGTTGTGGAAGCGCCGGAGAAAGAGCTGCAAAAGACCGGTGAGATTGTCAGGTCGGTAATGGAAGGCGCAACTCAGCTTCGTGTTCCGTTGACAGCTGCTCTGGGTTTCGGAGCGAACCTTGGAGAGACCAAGGGCGAGTAGCAGCCTTGAATTCCGAAACTGGGTTGGCCGATCCCAACGGTTTTGTTCGCGAAGGCGAGTCGTTTCAGATTGGCCGCTCAGAAGTGACGTGGTACCGTTTCCGACACTCAGCGGCAGGATGCCCGCGGAGAATATTCCTTCGGAGGTAGAGAACTCACCCATGTCAGAGAATGAGACCGTATCCGTCCCCGACGAGGAGACGGCTGAGACTGTCGAGGCGCCGGTCGCCGAGACCGAGACGAGTGCCGAGATTGCAGAGAATATGGCTGAAGAGTCGGTCGGAACGAAAGCCGACAGTGTGACAGCCCCGGTTGAAGACAACTCCGAAGGTGAGTCGAATCCGGTTCAAACCAAGACTGCGATTGTCGCCCCGTCTCTCAGCGAATTGCCCGATGAGATCATGGACGATTTCGAAGCTGCGATCGCGGCAACCGTCCTCGAGTTCCGCGAGGGAGACATCGTCGAGGGGACAGTCGTCGGCGTAGATGCCGACGGGGCCATGATTGACATCGGCTACAAATCCGAAGGTTTGATCCCAGCAGGCGAGTTGTCGATCAGGAACAATGTTGATCCATCCAAGATCGTTACTATCGGTGAGCGAATCGAAGCGTTGGTTCTGAACAAAGAAGACGACGAGGGTCGTCTGATTCTTTCGAAGAAGCGAGCTCAATACGAGCGAGCATGGGGTCGAATCCAAGAAATCACCAATTCGGGCGAGAACGTCAAGGGGACCGTGATAGAAGCCGTTAAGGGTGGTCTGATCGTAGATATCGGACTCCGCGGTTTCCTCCCAGCTTCTTTGGTCGACCTCCGAAGAGTCCGTGATCTAGACCCGTTCATCGGAACCGAGATTGAAGCCAAGGTTATCGAACTCGACCGTAATCGAAACAACGTCGTGCTGTCACGCCGAGCCTTCCTGGAGGAAGAGCAAGCCGAGCAACGTCAGGCTTTCCTCGACAACCTTGAAGAAGGGTATGTGACTGACGGTGTTGTCTCATCGGTTGTCAACTTTGGTGCCTTCGTTGATCTTGGTGGGATGGACGGTTTGGTGCACGTTTCGGAGCTTTCCTGGCAGCATGTCAACCATCCGTCAGAAGTCGTCAAAGTCGGCGATAAGGTCACCGTCAAGGTCCTTGAGGTCGATCGGGACAGGGAGAGAATCTCTCTTTCGATTCGCCAGACTCTTGAAGATCCGTGGGTTGTTTTTGTGCGAGATCACGAAGAGGGCGCTCTGGTGGAGGGGTCGGTTATCAAGACGGTTCCATTCGGGGCTTTTGTCTCTGTCGCTGATGGCGTCGAGGGGCTTGTCCATGTCTCTGAGATCGCTATTCATCGGGTGGAATCACCCGAACTCGAACTGAGCATCGGGCAGAAGGTGACTGTGAAGATCACCGAGCTTGACGAAGAGAAGCGGAGGGTGAGCCTTTCGATCAAGCAGGCACTCCCGGATTGGAAAGAACGAGAGGCAGCTCAGCCGCAGCAGCCGCAGCAGGCTCAACAGGGTCAACAGCCACGTCGGCGTCCGCCTCGGAGAGAGTTCGAGCGGGAATTCGGTGCTGAAGAACCTGAACGACCCCCGGTCGCGGTTGACGCTTCACTCGAGGCAATCTTGCAGGAGTTGAAGGAGCGCGGAATCGGGAGGCGTTGAGGCTCCTGTGATGGAGTTGAATCCCTTTGAGAACGTGCGGGCATCGAGCGGCCAAGACACCAGCGCGAAGATCTCAAGTGCGCGAGATCGAGGTTCGAAGTATCCTTATTTCTCCGAATTGTTTGGGAACGTACCGATCATGATGACCAAAATCCCGATGATTCGGCTAAGTTGCCTAGTGATCGGGACGGTCGCTGTGTCGCCGCTGCCCTGATTGGGTTCGCCGGCACGGTGTCGGCGGCGGAAAATGGTGTGCCGTCGGTCTCGACCGAAGGTCGGATCGTCGGGCGAAATCGGCGATTTGAGAGTTGAAGACGTCAAGGAGCATTGATGGGCAAGAGAATTCTGGTAGTGGCGATCGCTGTGTTGCTGGCGGCGGCATCTGCATTCGTACTCATGCAATACATGAACAATCTTGAGGATGAGATTCGCAAGGGCGAAGAGATGCAGGTCGTCTTCAGGGCGGTGCAGCATATCCCAGAAGGAGCTCGGGGTTCTGAGATTCTCACTCAAGGGGAACTGGCCTTTGTGCAGAGCGAAGAGCAGGTGGGGGATCTGCCTGGTGGCGCTATAACGACTGAAGAAGCCCTTAGGACGGTTCTCTCTGGGCGTGTGGCAATTGGTCCGATCCCGGCGAACGGGATATTCGTTGATTCCATGTGGGCGGTCCCCAGTGTTGCTGTGGCTCCGCTTACCAATGTGATCGATCCCAACATGGAAGCGATCACTGTGGCGCCCGATCTCGTTTCGGGAGTGAATGGTTTTGTGCAACCTGACGATCTTGTGAACATCATCGTGACGTTGTCGCTACCGATCGATATGACTGCCATCCCTGAGGGGACCGGTTTCGGCGTGCCGACTGAACAAGCGACCGAAGGCGAAGCGGCCGCTTCGGAAGAGGTGACATACACTCGGAGGATTCTCGCTCAAGTGCCTGTTCTAGCTGTTGGAACGATCATGAAACCGGAAGAGGGGGTCGATCCTCCGGTCGTTCAGAACGCGGCTGGAGAAGCAGTGATCGGCGGGACAGCTGCCACTGTCACTGAAACGGGTGAGGAGGTGGAGCCTGAGGTTTCGACGGTGTTCACTTTGATGGTGAATGCCGAGGACGCTGAAAGATTGGTGTTTGCCCAGTCCGAGGGAGTGATCTACTTCACTCTTCCGGCTAAAGAATACGAAGTGGTCGAGACTCGTGGTGTGGCTTTGGTGAACCTCTTTGGACGGGGAGCCAACGTGGTCGACGACATTTTCGGTGATTGAGAATTCAGGAGAGTTTTGAAACGGAGCTTTGAACTGAGGCGGTGGACGTGTCTTTGAGCGAGAACAACCTTCTGGTCATCGATGATGATGATGCGTTCATTGACGGTGCCAAGCGTCTTTTCGATGGGAGGCTTCCTGTCGCGCGATCGATTGGCGACGCTCTGCAAGCGGTAGAGAGCGGGATGCTCAAGATGGTCATATTTGGACCTTCCTATGCAAACGAACAGGCTCTCGAATCGGTGAAATCACTTAGGTACCAAGACCCTTCGTTGATATCGCTAGTGGTAGCGGAGTCGGTGACCGCCGGGTTGTTGAGAGCGGCGATGAGAGTCGGAGTCTCGGATGTGATCGAGGCACCACTGACCGAAGAGCGGATCGAGCAAGCGATTATCCAATTCTCGAGCGACGTTCTTTCTGTGAAGGCTCCGATGCGAGGTGTAGGTGTGTCAACCGCGCCAGAACCGCACGCCGATGGTCAGGTCATCACGATCATGTCGGCAAAGGGCGGGTCAGGGAAGACGGTCACGGCAACGAACTTAGCTGTGCTGTTGGCTAACCAGCCGGATGTGTCGGTGTGCCTGGTCGACGCGGATCTCCAATTCGGGGACGTTTGTCTTGTGCTTCAACTCGAGCCGCGTTTCACAGTTGTGAACGCCGCTGCTGAGCTTCATCGGCTTGATAGACAGCTCGTCGGGTCGATTCTCACAGAGCATTCGAGCGGATTGAAGGTTCTGGCGGCTCCGGTAGAACCCGCTTTCGCCGACGACATCACTACGGCGGGTCTTCTCCAGATCATCGAGGTATTGAGGGGGATGTTTGATTTCGTGATTGTTGACACAGCGTCCCTCCTTGACGAGTTGCTGTTGTCACTTCTGGAGAAGTCGAACCGGGTCCTAATGGTCGTCGACATGGATCTCCCCTCGGTGAAGAACGCGAAGCTTGCGCTCGAGACTCTTCGACTTCTGAAATTCCCCACCAACAAGATCCAACTGGTTCTGAACCGATCGAACGCCAAGGCTCGCCTCGACGACAAAGAAATAGAGGGAGCTCTCAAATCACAGATCTCTGCGCGGATCCCTTCGGACGGAATCGTCGCGGCATCAGTGAACGAGGGGAGGCCGGTGGTGGAATCGGCTCCAAGATCGAGAGTTGCCAAAGGGTTTGAAGAAGTGATGGCTATTGTCTTTTCCCCGTCGTCGTCTCAGGGCGGTTCCGACAGGGACAAGAAGCGTCGACATCAATAGTTGGAAAGGAAGTAGCGTGAGATGGCGTCTCTATCAGAACGAGTAGCAGCAGCAAAAGCATCTGACACCGGTACTTTCACTGGTGCACGTTCAGAGGCCGTCAAGGAACTTCGTGGGCGTCTCCATTTCAAGGTAGTCGAGGAGCTCGGTCCCACTCTTTACGACCGAGGTATGAGCGACGCCGAGCTGCGACTTCGTGTGATGGAGATGCTCGAGTGGGCAGTCGACCAAGAGCAAAGCCTTCCGTTGACGTCCTCGGATCGGAAGCAGCTTCTGAATGAAATCGCCTCCGATGTTCTCGGGTACGGTCCTATCGATCCTCTTCTGAACGATCCAGACGTAACCGAAGTGATGGTTAACGGACCATACGACATCTATTGCGAACGCGCCGGGAAACTTCTTAGGACCGACATCAGGTTTGTCGACGGGGTCCATCTTCGGAGGATTATCGACAAGATCGTTGGTCAGGTCGGCCGACGCGTTGACGAGGCGACACCGCTCTGCGATGCGCGTCTTCCCGATGGTTCTCGAGTCAACGCCGTCATTCCCCCCCTCGCCATAGGCGGACCGTTCCTTACGATCAGGAAGTTCTCGGTCGACCCTTATACCGAAGGTGACTTGATCAACTTTGGGACATTCAGCCAAAGGACCGCTGACTTCTTGCGGGCCTGTGTGGTCGGTCGGCTGAACGTGGTGATTTCTGGAGGTACCGGTTCAGGGAAGACCACGACGCTCAACGTGCTGTCTAGCTATCTTCCCGCCGACGAGAGAATCGTCACTGTTGAAGACGCTGCGGAGCTTCAGCTCCACCAGGATCATGTGCTCAGCTTGGAGACCCGCCCGCCGAACATCGAAGGGAAGGGCGCCGTTACAATTCGAGATCTTGTAAAGAACTGTCTGCGTATGCGACCCGACAGGATCGTCGTTGGTGAGTGTCGAGGTGGAGAAGCCCTAGATATGCTCCAGGCGATGAACACTGGTCACGACGGATCACTGACGACTCTGCACGCGAACAGTCCTCGTGACGCTCTTGCGAGAATGGAGACTCTGGTCCTCATGGCCGGTTACGACCTCCCTGTCCGAGCTATTAGAGAACAGATGTCTTCTGCAATCGACTTGGTTGTCCAGGTAGCTCGGCTCAAAGATGGGACTAGGCGAATAACTCACATAACTGAAGTCGAGGGGATGGAGGGTGAGATGATCACCATGCAGGACCTCTTCCTCTTCGACTTTGGAATGGGCCTGGACGAAGACGGGAAGTATCTGGGGCGAATGAAGGCCACAGGGATTCGGCCCAGCTTCAGTGACAAGCTTCTCGATGTCGGAATTCGGCTTCCGGCCGATCTCTTCGAACCCGAACCGTTTGCCCGTCGAGCTGATATGGCGATGCGATGAGACGAATCACGAGAATCACGACTTTCCTTCTCTTGGCCTTCCTGCCTGCTTTGGCTATTTCGGCTCAGACTGCCGAAGAAGAGACCGCCGAAATAATCGACGTAGATGTCGAGAACTACCTCGAGAACGGCGAGACACAACTGGTCGTGGAATTCAGAAACATGGATTCTCTCGTAGATCTTTCCGGTGTCTTGGTGTTTGCGAACGGGGAGCCTGTAGGCGAGATCAACGTCGACCGGATCGGACGCGAGACTGTCCCGGTTTCGATCGTTTTGGCTATCGACGTGAGTGGGTCAATGTCGGGTGCTCCGATAGAAGCCGCCAAGCGCGCGGCTACCCAGTTTGTGAACTCTATGAGAGCCACAGACTTCATCACCATTGTCACGTTCTCGGACACGGTGACTGCTCTTGGAGGGGGACAATTCACTTCCAACAAGGGAACCTTGCGTGAATTGATCGCTTCAATCGAGGCAGTCCCGTCTGGTGGAACGGCGATGTATGACGGGGTCATCGAAGGAGTCGATAGATTCGTCGGCGGGAGCGGTACCGGTCGAAAGAATCTGATTGTCCTCACCGACGGAGCAGATCAGCACTCGACGGCGACTTTAGAAGAAGCGATCGCGGCTGTCGAGGGGTCTGGGGTCCGTGTTTTCGGCGTGGCACTTCAGTCGACCGAGTTCTCTCCTGATGCCTTGAGGGCGATTACGGAGGCTGGGGACGGGATGTTCCTATCCACAACTGACCCGGCAGCTCTTGAAGGCCTGTACGGACAGATCCAGACCGAGTTGGCCAACGCTGTGGTAGTGACGTTCAACTCTCCTGTTCAGCAACCGGGAGATGTGGAGTTCGAAGTCTGGTACAACGACATCAGGACAGGAGTCACAGTCCCTGTGTCGGGATACACGGTTGCGACGACTTCCACCACTACCACCACAACCACGACACTCCCCGCCGGCGATAGCTGGGTAGTCGATAGCAACATGCCTTTTGACTACAAGACCATGATCCTTGTGGTTGGAATCGGAGTGGGTGCCGCCGTGATTCTCTTCGTTTTTATCCTTCTTGGGCCAATGGTGGACAAGGAAGGGCCAACTTTCGCATCTCGGCTGCAGGTGTACGGACGGAAGGGGGGAGGGGGCCCGAAAGAGCATAGGTCTTTCATTGAAAGGATCCCGCTTCTTCGGTTATTCACCGAACGGGCTGAAGAGGTGGTCAAGAAGCGCGGGTTGTTAGGAGCCGTCAACTCGGCGTTGGAACAAGCGAATATCCCTTTGTCAGCTGGTGAGTCCATTGCGGCAGCGCTAGGTCTAGCTGGGGTGATCGGCCTGGTCGTCTGGATTGTCAGCGGTAGTGCAATCCAAGCAGTGATGATTCTGAGCATCATCGTTTTCCTGATATTCGGGACAATCAACTTTTTGGGGAGCAGAGAGCAGAAGAAGTTCGAGCGGCAACTCCCTGATACCCTCACTCTGGTTTCGACGTCGTTGCGAGCTGGGTATTCCCTGCTCCAGGCCGTTGAAGCGGTAGCTCAAGAGGCACCGGATCCGACTGCGAGGGAATTCCAGCGGGCAGTTGTTGAAGCTCGGTTGGGTGTTCCTGTTACCCAGGCCCTCAACGGAATAACCGATAGAACCAAGTCGAAAGACTTCGAATGGGCTGTGCTGGCTATTGAGATTCAGAGAGAAGTCGGCGGTAACTTGTCAGAGGTGCTTCAGACCGTTGCTGACACGATGTTGGCTCGGAACAGGTTGAAGGGGGAGATCAGAGCCCTGACTGCAGAAGGAAGGATCAGCGCGTACGTGTTGGGTGCACTCCCGATTCTGCTGCTGTTGTTCCTGAACTCTACGAATCCGCAGTATCTCGCGCCTCTGGTTGAGCTTACGATTGGGAAACTGATGCTGGGAGCCGGGGCTTTCTTGATGTTGTTGGGGGCCCTGTGGCTCCGGAAGTTAGTGAATATCGAGGTATAGCGATGGACAACACCGGACTTCTGTTACCTCTAGGGATGGCCTTCGCTGCGATTTTCTTGCTTGTTGTATGGGTCGGGTTTGCGATTGTCAGGGTTCAAAAACCGAAGGACCGTCTTGCGATGTATGGGCGGCAAGCGACCAGTCGTGAAGAGACGCTAGAGCAACCTTTCGCCGAACGTGCCTTGGCGCCGGCGGTGATGGCGATCGGGAAGGTCCTGAATCGTTTCACTCCTGCGGGATATCTGGAGAAGATCCAGACAAAGCTCATTCACGCGGGGAACCCGAAAGGACTCGACGCTGCGAGTTTTGTGACGGTTAAGGCTTTCACGACGATTGCAGGAGTCATAATTGGCTTCCTGGTGAAGGATTCGGCCGAAGGGAGCACGTCTTTTCTGATGTTCTTGGGGGCGGTCGTTGTGGGATTCATGGGGCCCGACGCTCTGCTCGATGGGAAGGTAAAGGACAGGTCGACGACCATGCTGAGGGCGTTGCCTGACACTCTGGATCTTCTGGTCATTTCGGTGGAGGCCGGGTTGGGGTTCGACTCTGCCCTTCAGAGGGTGGTTCAGACAGTCCCCGGACCGCTATCGGAGGAGTTTTTCCGAATGCTTCAGGAGACTCGGGTGGGCGTGAGCCGACGCGACGCCATGCGTCATCTGATGGAACGGACCGACCTAGATGAGCTGAGGTCATTCCTCCTGGCAATGATGCAGGCCGAAGCATTCGGTGTGACAATTGCACGGGTGCTGCGAGTCCAGGCTGACGAGATGCGTGTCAAGCGTCGGCAGCGTGCTCAGGAGAAAGCGTTTGCCGCGCCGGTGAAAATCGTCTTTCCGCTGGTGTTCTGCATCTTCCCGGCTCTGTTCATCGTCTTGTTGGGGCCGGCCGGAATCAAGATTATGGAAGCATTCAGCGGGATATGATCAGGCGAGCCAAGATCTCACACCTGGCCTGGCTGGGTGTTGGGGTTTGGTGCGTTCTGAGGGCTTTCCGACCGATTCTCGATAACTCCTTCCTTTGGCACGTTGCGGTCGGGCGTATCCAGCTCGACGGAGGGACGGTTCTGACAACCGATCCTCTCAGTTACACCTTCGGCGGAGAAACCTGGAGGACCCAATCGTGGCTGATGGAGCTTCTCTATGGGATCCTCGAGAAAGCGTTCGACCTCTCGTTCGTTCCGGTGATGCTCGCCGTTTCGAGTCTGTTGATGGCGGTGATTGTGGGAGTACTCGTCCGTCGACGAGTGAGAACCGAGAGTGCGGTAATCCTTCTTGTGTTCCTGAGCCTCTACATCTTTGGGCCGACATGGAACCCGAGACCTGTCTTCGGAAGCTTTCTGCTGATGGGCCTGTTGATCGTTGTTATTGACGACCGAAGACTCCGCTGGACGGTTCCGTTTCTGGTCTGGGTCTGGGTTGGAGTCCATGCCAGTTGGCCGATAGGGCTTGCCTATGTTGTTCTCAGAGGTATCGCTGATAGTCGCTGGAAAGACTCACTGACTCGAGTCAGCATGTGCGCTCTGCTTCCTCTAGTCACCGCCCATGGAATTGGCGCTTATGTTTTCCTCACAGATTTCGCAGGAGAGAGTTCTGGTCTGAAACTGATGCAGGAGTGGGCGACGCCTTCGTTGATTGGTGTGAAAGGCTTTGGTGTCTTTGTCTCTCTAGTCCTGATTCTCAGGGGAGCGATCGGTGGGAAGGTAACGGAGAGAGATCTATGGGTAATCGTCCCCTTCATTGCACTGGCAGTCTCGTCGTTGAGGTCTTTGCCGATGGGAGCCTTGGCCATGTTGGGATACGCAGCAATGGGGATTGAGCTGCGGCGATCGATCTCGGTGGGAGAGGGGAAAGTGGAAGGGATCGTGGCCGGGTGCTTTGCCATCGCTGTTGGAGTGACTGTCGCATTCCTGGTTCGACCGATCTCTCTAGATGAAAGCCGTTTCCCGATTGACGCGGCGACCTACTTGGACAATCGGCCGGTTTTTCACAGCGACGTGACAGGGGGGTACTTGGCATATGCGTTCCCCGGAATCCCGGTTTTCATTGACGATAGGGTCGAGCTTTACGGCGAGGGGTTCTTGACGGAATTCATCAATGTGAGATCGGGGAAGACGGAGTGGGCGCCCCTGTTCGAAGAGTACGGAGTGGCGCAAGTCCTTCTGGAAAAAGAATCGCCCTTGATTGAGATTCTTCATGAAGCTCCTGGCTGGTTGGTTGTCTACTCGGACGAGGCGTTCGAGTTGCTGAGCTCTTCCCAGTCGGGCCGTTCGGAGCGCTAGAGCCCCTCACATAGTTGGGCATCAACGGGAGTGTGTCCGGGTGGGAGAAGTGCAGACAGGAGTCGCCGTAGAAAAGACGGCTGAGACAACAGAAAGGGCGGTTGATGAATCAACCGCCCAAACTGGTTGGGAACAGGGTGTCTACTTAGCTAGATACTTGACGCAATGTCCGCGTACGTGTCGCTGAGCTCAGTCCCGAAGAATCTCACAGCGACTAAAGCCGCCATGGCTACGAGGAGAACCAGGAGAGCGTACTCGACCATCGAGGCGCCGTTTTCTCTTTGTGAGCTACCCTTTTCCATGATTGGTGTTTACTAGCTCCGAGTCGCTAGTCCGCTCTGGATGTCGTCGAAAGCGGCAGAGACTTCTTGACCAGCAAGGCGTACTGCGACGAGGGCGATAATGGCGATGAGGACGACCAAAAGGGCGTACTCAACCATCGATGCACCGTGCTCTTCTTTCCACAGTAAGAACTTCGCAAGCATTGGGACCTCCTTATAACGGGCGGCTTGCAGGTCCTAACGGTAGTCGGGTGAAGCCGTGTAACCATGGGTCGAGCGACTCATTTGAGTTAAGAGCTCTTCCTAGGAGGTTCGGTCGATTCCTAGGCGGATGGCTTCAATAGCAGCTTGGGTCCGGTCGCTCACCGACAGCTTCTGGAAAATCGAAGCCAGATGGTTCTTGACGGTCTTGTGGGAAATGTACATCTCGTTGGCGAGGTCTTCTGTGGCGGTGATTCCTCGTGCAAGGAGACGAAGAAGCTCCAGTTCGCGCTCGGTCAGGGAAGCTGCGCCCGGGTCGAGCTCAGGCTTTGAGAAGCTCTTGAGTAAGGCTGCTCGAGCGATCGGATCGTCCGGAATCGGGTGATTCGAATAGGCAGCGCGGACGGCTGCAGTGAGTTGATCTAGTGGGATGGATTTGGATAGAACACCCATTGCCCCGGCTTCGATTGCCTTCTGGTCAACCTCGGGACCAGCGAACATGGTGACAACGAGGGCTTTCGTTCTGGAGGCGATCTGGAGCACCGCAGGGGTGCCACCGTCAGGCATCTCCCAATCCAAGAGTGTGACGTCCGCGGGTTGAGATGCGAGATTTCTTTGGAGCTCTGATCCTGAGCAAGAGATGTGAACGACTCGCATGTCGGGTTGGACGTTTATGGCGTTTGCAAGCCCTTCGGCGAATAGGGCGTGGTCGTCAGCGACTGCAATCCTGATGTTCATGAGTTCCCCCAGTCCACGACTACGCGAGTTCCGACCTGTGAAGAGCTTATCTGAAGATTCAATCCGCCAGCGTCCGCGCGTTCCTTCATCCCGATCAATCCGTAATGGCCAGGGTTGGAGTCTTCAATGTCGAATCCTGAACCGTTATCTGTGAGCACAAGGCGCCCTTTCTCGAAATCGATCCAACCTCTGAGCTGAATCTCGGTCGCTCCGGAATGCCATAAAGCATTGCGGAGGGCTTCACCCACGACTCCGTATACCGAGTCGGCAAGAGAAGGGCGGACAGGTCGACGTTCGTCAACATTGATTCGGACGTCTGAATCGCTCTTTCCCAATTCGGTGAGGAGTTTGGACAGATACTCTTTGAGGGAGCCTTGGCGGGGAGTGCGAAGGTCGGTGACAGTTGTCCTGACTTCCTCAACCATGTCGGAGACTCTCTCTCTAAGCGACTGGAGATGGTCGGCTAGATCGTGTTGCTCGACACCGCGCACTAGGGCCACGTCAATCGCTAGGCCCAGAGAGGCAAGTGAAGGGCCGATCTCGTCGTGGAGCTCTCTGGCCAGTCGGGAACGTTCTTCCTTGGCCGCGCTCCCGGCTATTGACTGAAGGAGAAGAACATTGGCGAAGACCAAAGCGAGTGGCTGCATCCGGGTTCTGAGCCCCGAAATCTCCTCTTCGGAGAGGGGATGATCGGTCAGAATCGATACCTCGCCCACATTGCGACCTCCCGCTATGAGAGGGATTCGATGGGGGACGGGGGTGCGAGGCGTGATTCCCCTTCGGGCGACGACAATCGGCCCTTGTTCACCTCTGAGCACAGCGGAGATCGACGCGTCTGGATACACGGTCAAAAGGTCTTCGAGTGCAGCATTCCCAACTGCGACCGGTCCTGACCCTGGTTCGGCGGAGAGAGCAGAGAGTTTGAGTAGGAGTTGATTTGCGGTCTCCAATTCGTCAAGCCGTTTCTCCGCTGTGTGAGAAGAACGTGACAGTCGGTCAAGGTTCGCACGAGCATCAAGCCACAGAGTCCGGGTATAGGCCACGGCTATCGCCAGGATAACGAAAAGGGCGCTTCGGCTAATGGTTGAGTAGTTGAGTGAATCCACACCCGCTGACCCGGTGATCTCGATCGTGGCCATAAGGGCTGCGGTTAGGAGTCCGACCGCCAAGCCCATCCTGAATCCTCGGAGAGACGACGCAACGATCGTGGGCATCATGGCCAAAACGATGTAAGGACTGTTTGAACCGCCGGTCATGATCAGGGGGAGCAGGGTGAGGATCGCGCCGGACAATGACACGGAATCGATGACAAGAGTGTTGACGATGGCGCTTCGGGGGATGGTGCTGAGGGCCAAGACCCATATGCTTGCCGGCAATGCGGCTTGGACCGATGTCGGAGATGCATTGTCTGCAGCTATACCGCCAACGACACCGATAATGAGCGCGGCCCAACTTAGGCCGATCATCACCGACCAGATACGTCTGTCAGCAGAACCATACTCAGTCTCAAAGGCCACATCGAAAGGCTAACCGCTATGAAGGCGCCCGTGTCGGTGTTCTAATCAAGAAGGGAGAAGGGAGAAGGGAGAAGGGTCGTAGACTGGTCGAATGTCAGAATTCAAGGTGGTTTCCGATTATCAGCCAGCGGGAGATCAACCTCGAGCGATAAGTGAGCTTTCAGAAGGAATCCGCCGCGGAGATCGATATCAGACACTCCTGGGCATTACCGGATCTGGGAAATCAGCGACGATGGCGTGGCTCATAGAGACGATACAGCGTCCTGCGCTCGGTCTT